>JAABSQ010000064.1 GCA_011390315.1 Desulfobacteraceae bacterium | reverse complement strand
AACCGCTGGATTTTTCTAATAACGATTCTTTCCATAACCACCCTCCATTCCTGCGCCTTTCTGAACAATGTGCCCCCGGAATTGAAATCGGGTGCGGCCTCGGACCTGTCGCTTGAAAGGGTCCGTGAAAATCCCCCGGATTACAAGGGGCAAACGGTCAGGTGGGGCGGAAAGGTGGCCCAAACGCTGGTCAAAACCGAGGGAACCCTCATTGAAATCGTTCAATTTCCTCTGGACAAACAGGTAAAGCCCATGGAAGTGGATGTCTCCGAGGGACGATTCCTGGTTCTGGAAGATCAATACCTTGATCCCATGATTTTCCGAAACGGCCGAAAAGTGACCGTGGTGGGGGAAATTCGGGGGTCCAGAACGATGAAACTGGATGAGATTACCTATACCTATCCGCTGGTGGAGGCCGATACCCTCTATCTCTGGGAAGAAGAGCAACCGGAAACCCGCATCTATTACAACCATCCGGTCTATCCCTACTGGCATGGACGTTACTGGTGGTATCCCTGAACCTGATTGATTGCAGGCTGACAACCGGAAGCTGAATTTGGAACTGAAGATGAAAGGTCGCCTATGAAGATCCGGTACGGATGCGTCTTGCTGGTTTTCCTTGGAATCGTTTTACCCTTAAATACCGGTGCGGAGGAACCGCCGTTTTTTTCCATGGGGCTTCGCGGAGGGATCAACTCCCGGAATCATTTTGAAAATGAATTCAGCCAATTCAGTGCTTTTTTGGGTTTCGGAACCCCCTGGATCTATGAATGGGACTCCGACTGGACCTTACAGCCGGTATTCGATCTGGCCGGCGGGGTCATCGCCACCAGTGAAGTGGCCGCAGCCCAGGGATCATTGGCCCTGGAACTGTTCCTGAGTTCTCCGGAAGGCGCCTTTGTCCTCAGCCTCGGCGGCGGAATCGGGGCCATGAGCGAGCATATTTTCAAGGATGTCGATCTCGGCGGCCCGATTTTTTTCAATCCCCACATCGGCGCCCGGGTGAAATTCGCTCCCAACGCCAGCATCGGGTATCGGTGGTATCATCAGTCCAACGCCGGAATATATGAAAACAATCCGGGGCTGAATCTGCATCAGTTGGAGCTTCGGTTCTGGTTCTGAAAAGGAAATTACAGATGACACCGACTCGCGAAGACGCCTATCAATTATTGACCCGATACAACGAAAGCGAAAGCCTGATCAAACATGCCCTGGCCGTGGAAGGGGTGATGCGGTATATGGCAAAAAAGCGGGGTGCGGACGAGGAAAAATGGGGCATCATCGGTCTGATTCACGACCTGGACTATGAAAAATTTCCGGACCAGCATTGCACGAAAACCGAGGAAATCCTGCGTGAAAATCAATGGCCGGAAGAATACATTCGCGCCGTGATCAGCCACGGGTGGGGCATCTGTTCGGATGTCGAACCGCAGTCGGAAATGGAAAAGGTGCTCTACGCGGTGGACGAATTGACCGGTTTGGTAACCACCACCGCCCTGGTGCGTCCCGGCAAGAGCGTTATGGACCTGAAAGCCAAATCGGTCAAAAAAAAATGGAAAGACAAGCGCTTTGCCGCCGGGGTGGACCGCACCATTATTGAAAAAGGAGCCGATATGCTCGGGATGGAGCTCGGAGAACTGATCACCGACACCATTACGGGGATGCGGGAAGTGGCGGAAGATATCGGATTGAAAGGCGAAGCTGAAAGGTGAGGGCGCTGCCTATCCGGGAATGCCGTGTGAATGAAGGGGTTCTTTTTGTGTCTCGAAATGATCGGCACAGGATGAGCAGATGCCGTAAGCCGCCTTGATTTCCGAATTCTCTTCGGGCGAAAAGGTTTCATCCTTCCATCCGCCCGAATCGGATCGCAATTTTCCACAACCCACGCAAACCATTTCATATCTTTTCAATATACCGAACATCTTTCCCCCCTTTTCTTTCTTCTTCTTAAAAATGAGTGTTCTTAAAAATGAGGTTAGATAGTAAGGCTTCTCAGGCTTCATAGAAATAAGGTAAAACCATGATTTTGATGTTCGAATAACCTGACCCGCCTCTACCGGATTGACTGCATTCATCCGAATGTTGATATTCACACAGATTGTTGCCCGGTCAGCGGCTTCCGGTGATTTCCTGTTGATATCGGCGGATAAAATGTTTAAATAAGAAATAGCGCACGCACGGCACTTCCATTTGAACCCGAAAGGATAAATCCCGATGATGAAAAAGCCGGTTCTCCTGTTGTTCCTCGGCCTCCTTTTCTCGGCTGCCTGTTCAGCGAAAGCGGCGGTTCCACAAATCTACGATTTTCCATTTGAAGATCCTTATCTGGCCACCGTGGCCGGGTCTTTGCAAGAATCGGAAACTCCTCCCATTGTTTTCAATAAAGAGGTGAGGGGCGTGGTGATGTACAAAGACAAACCCTTGCCCCCGCTGCTGCAGCATCTTCGAGAATTCACCTTCAGCCTCACTTATCACGAAGAACCGGCCCCCTTGATTTTCATCATTCCCGGAACCGGTTCCAACTACAACTCCGGGAAAACCCGGTTTTTGCAGAAAATCTTCTACCATGCCGGATTCCATGCAATCACCCTCAATTCCACCTTCAATTGGCGTTTTGCCGCCATGGGTTCCCGGTCGGAGCGCCCCGGCATCGTCACCGAAGATGCCGAAGACTTTTATCGCATCATGGAGGAGGTCTATGGCGCGGTCTCTTCCTACATTCAGGTCACCGATTTCTTCCTGACCGGATACAGCCTCGGCGCCACGACCTCGGCTTTCGTATCCCGATTGGATGAAAAAGCGCGTGTCTTCAATTTCAAAAAGGTCCTCCTTATCAATCCGCCGGTCAATGTGTTCACCTCCGCCATGATTTTCGACGGGTTTGTCGAACAGAACCTGGAGGAGGGAGCGGACGTCTTTTTCGATCGGCTTTTGGAAAAGATATCCAGATATTTTCAGTACAAGGGCGGGGTGACCATCGATTCGGAATTCCTTTACGACATCTACCGCCTCGACCCCCTGACCCAAAGCGAACTGAAGGGGCTTATCGGAATCGCCTTTCGATTCGCCCTGGCCAACATCATCTTTTCCGTAGACCTTTTGACCCGGGAGGGCTATGTGATACCGGAAGGAAAGGAGCTGAGCGTTGGGGAATCGACGACGCCCTACCTGAAGCGCGCTCTGAACTGGCGGTTTATCGACTATTTTGAAAGGGTGTTGCTGCCGTATTGGAAGAGCCGCCATCCCGGGGCGAATGCGGAAGATCTGAACCGGGGGTTGGGGCTGAGACAGATCGCCGGTTATCTCAACAGGGCTCCCCACATCGGCCTGATGCACAATGCGGATGACTTTATTCTTGGTCAAGGAGATCTGGAATTTCTGCGGTCGACCTTTGGAGACCGGGCCGTGATCTATCCATATGGCGGTCATTGCGGCAATCTGGGCTATCCCCCGAATGTGCGGTATATGATCGATTTTTTCAAAGAGGAGGTGGAATAGAATGGTTATCCCCAAAAAACTCCGCCTTCTGCTGGCCGCCGGCCTGGCCGCTCTTTTTCTGGTGGGATGCGCCGGTCAACCCAAAATGGATTCCGCGTCACCGCGGGCCGTGTACGAAGGGAGTTCGCATTTCGAGCGCCGGGACCTGGCCTTTCTGGACGCCTATGATCCCCTCGAATCCATGAACCGGCGAATCTACCGGTTCAACACCGTGGTCGACAACCATGTCATCGAACCGGTCATCGATTTTTACAAAGGCGTGGTTCCCCTGTTCGTCCGAGACCGCATTTCGAATTTCTTTTCCAATATCGATGATGTGCGGGTGATGATCCACTGCTTTCTTCAGGGAAAACCGGAAAAGACCGGAAAAGTCCTGGCCCGGGTCATGGTCAATTCCACCGCCGGCATTCTGGGTTTTTGGGACCCGGCCACGGATGAGGGATTGATCAAATATCACGAGGATTTCGGCCAGACGCTGGGGGTGTACGGCGTTCCGCCGGGATTTTACCTGATCATCCCCATCCTGGGGCCCTCGAATCTGAGGGACGCCACCGGTCGAGTGGCGGACAGCTTCGGCCAGACCTTGGCCGTGGACCAGCTCAATATCCATCCCGCCACCGATCTGGCCTTCACCTTGGTCGACGGTCTTCAGCTGAGGGCATCTCTACCCTTCAGCTACGGAGATTTCGACTCCCCCTTCGAATACGAAGTGGTCCGCACCCTTTACCTGGACCTGAGACAGCTCCTCGTCAACGACGGGGAATTCACGGAAGAACAGCGGAAGCTCCCCAAACGCAACCAGGAGATACAGCCATGAAACATGTCAAAACCGCGGGTGAGGCGGTCAATGCCGCCAACCTGAAGCCCGGAAGCCGAATCTATTGCGCCGGCAACGCCGCCACCCCCCAGCTTCTGCTCAAGCAGTTGGTCGCCGATGAATCGATTCGGGAGGTCGAAATGCTCGGCGTTCTGCTGCTGGGAGACATCGACGCCCTGTTCAGTGAATCTGTCTGTGAACGCATTACCCATCGGGTCATTTTCAACAGCCATCACTCCCGTCAAGCGGTCAATAGAGACTGGGCCCAATACCAGTTGATGCATCTGTCGGATATCCCCCGGCAGCTTCGGGAAAGCATTCGGCCGGATACGGTTCTGCTCTCCGTCAGCGGTCCGGATAAAGCCGGCAACTACAGCCTCGGCGCCACCGTCGAAGGTCTCAAATCCGCCGTTCAATCCGCCAAAGCACGGGGCGGTCTGGTGATTGCGGAACGAAACGCCCGCATGCCGTTCATTCTGGGCGGCATGGTCCATGAAAAGGACATCGATTATCTGATCGATTCCGATTACCCGCTTCCGGAAAGCCCGGTCAAACATCCGGATGAACGCTCCAGGCGGATCGGAGAGATCATCGCCGGGCTTTACCTTCAGGACGGGTGCACCCTTCAATACGGCATCGGCGAAGTCCCCGAGGCGGTTACCGACGCCATCATCGCCAGGGGCCTCAAGGATCTGGGCATCCATACCGAACTGTTCGCCGACGCCATGCGAAAACTGATCGATGAGGGAATCGTCACCAACCGGTACACCCGGAACAATGCCTCCACCGCCACCCTGTTCCTGTCCAAAAACCAGGACGGATACGACTGGATGCACTTCAACTGCTCCATTCAGAGTCGAACCTCCACCTATACCAACGATGTCCGCAATATCGCCCGGCAACCCCTCATGGTAGCCGTCAACAGCGCCATCGGGGTGGATCTTCACGGCAATATCTGGGCCGATTCGCTCCAGGCCCGTCATATTTACAGCGGGGTCGGGGGACAGGCCGATTTTCTGCGCGGGGCCTATCTCTCGGAAGGCGGAAAACCGATCATCGCCCTGAAATCCACCACCGAGAAAGGGATTCCGAAAGTTCTGGACCGGTGCCCGGAGGGAATCACCACCACCGCCATCGCCGCCGATCCGGTGATCATCGTCACCGAACACGGGGCCTTTGATCCCCGGGGGTTGAGTCTGGTGGAACATGCGGTGGGGATCGCCCACTTGGCCGATCCGGATACCCGGGATTTTCTGCTCAAATACATTTACGACAGCGAGGTTTTTCACAATCCGACCGAGGCCCTTCGAGGCGGCGCCCCCAAAGGCTTTACGCCTTATGAGGCGATCTGAAGGAATCGCATTGATTTTGCAAGTTAATCACAAAAATCCCTAACAGAAGGAGAAAGACATGAAAAGCGCCAGCACGATCGGAATATTTCTGATGGCCTTGTGGCTTGGGACCGTGACCTTCGCCGAGGCCGCGGATGTTCAAGAATCGAAAGACCCTTTGACGGATGTTCAAAAAACGGTCGAGGGAATTCAATCGATTTTCGGCGGCGGCGATGATTCGAAGGAGGTATCCGAAGACGCCCCTTTGAGCACCCCCGCCGACACTGAATCCGCCGGTACCGACCGGACCGCGCTGGGATTGAAGGAAGCGCTTCTGATCGGAATAAAAGCGGCGGTAAACCGGGCCGGTGTGGAAGGCGGGTTTTATCAAAATCCGGATATCAAAATTCTGCTTCCGGAGAAACTGCAGGCGGCGGATACCGTGGTTCGTCAGTTGGGCGGTGAGGAACTCTCCCAAGCCCTGGTGCTTAAAATGAACCGGGCCGCTGAAAAGGCGGCGCCCGAAGCCCGGGCCATCTTCGTGGACGCCGTCAAGTCGGTCACCATCACCGATGCTCAGGATATCCTGACCGGGGGAGATACCGCCGCCACCCGGTACCTGGAAGAAACCACTTCGGAATCTTTAAAGAACTCCTTTTACCCCATCGTCAAGAGCACCATGGAAGAGATCGGCGCCGTCAAGGTTTACAACGACTATCTGGGCGAATTCAAATCCAACCCGCTCATGCAAATGGTCAACCTCGACCTCAGCCAATATGTAACTGCGGAATCCATCGACGGCCTGTTCCTGCTGGTCGCCGAAGAAGAGCAAAAAATCAGGGAAAACCCGGCGGCCCGGGTGACCGATCTGCTGAAAAGCGTGTTCGGAAATGCAGGTGAATAGAAGGGTATTAAAAGACCCGAATGCACCGAAAAAGCGTATTCGGGTCCTTGGGGATAATCCTACAGGAGCCGGATCTCAGGTGAGATAAAAGAGGTTCGGCTGATTATCATTCGTATTTTAATGAACCCGGCTGATGATGCCCATCATCTTTTTCTCTTTGGGTTCAAAGCGCTCCTCAAAGCCTTCCTGAATGAACACACCTCGGGTGGTGTTTCGCCATTCCATGGGCTCTTTGAACTGAAGGATTTTGTCCAGCTGACCGATCTCTTTCAATCGCTCGTAGATGTCGAGCCAGGCGCAGGGGATGTCTTTGTTGACCTCGCAGCTGGTAAGATTGGTGCCGCCGCAGGGGCCGTTGAACAGGCCCTTGGCGCATCGGGTCACCGGACAGATGCCGCCGGTGACGCCCAGCACGCAGTTGCCGCAGGCGCGGCAGCGCTCTTCGAAGATCCCGATTTCTTTGTCCACACCGATGAACATGGTGTTGATGGCGGGGTAGACCGGAATGTCCGGGAACCGCTCCGCCAGGTACTGGCAGCCGGCGCCGCAGGCCATGGACATCAGGGCGTCGTAATTGTGGGCGATGCGATCCAGCTCCGCGATCAGGTCCATATTGCACTGGCGTTCCACGGTGTATCCCTCCACACGAACCGGCGCATCATCCTGTTTGAATGAGGCGTTCAGCTGGTCATTAAGGGTCTGCACCTCTTTTTGACCACCGGCGTAACAGACCGAGACACACCCGCCGCAGCCCACGTTCAATACCTTCCGGTGATTTTTAAGCAAGTCTTTTATTTCTTGGAATGGTTTTCTTTTTCCTTTAACCATGGGTTTTATCCTCCAAAGCTGTTGGTGGCAGCTGTCTATCGTTCAATGACCAGGCCGTAGGCGTCTTCAGGAACTGTGACCGGATGGCATTCGCCGCAGGTCCTCGGCCCGGTGGTTTCGCCCGCCTTGTCATACTGCCGGTGGCATCGAATACATTGGCGATGAAAAGCCTCCCGCGCATTCACCGAGGCATCTTCATGGTGACAGTACCGGCAGCGCATTTCATCACTTCCGTCGAGCTCGTCTTCCGTGGCCACGTTCTTTCCGTCTTCATACCGGTGATGGCAGGCCAGGCAATCCAGGACCTCCATATGGTTGTCGTGGGGAAAAAAGGCGGCCGGACGCTCACCCTCGGCCGGCTCGATCTCGGTGGCGGGGGTGAGGGCGGGTCCGAAGCGAAACACGGACAAGGTCACGATCCACACAATAACAGCAATGATCACCATTCTGTCCATTCGTAGAATCCCCTATACGTGTTGTTTCATTTCAATGTTTTCGCTGTCGCGCTCGTCATATTCACGGAACACCCCCTGAGACCGGCAGATGTTTCGGGCCCAGGCGATCATACCGGGTATGCTGATCCCCACCGGGCAATAGCAGCGGGTGCAAAGCACGCATTTTTTATAGACCAGTTCCTTCATCTCCTCCAGTTCTTCACGGGTCACCTTACCCTTTTTCCGGTACATTTTCCCCAGAGAATGGACCGCCTTGTAGGAGGGCATATAGCTTGGATCTTTGTTGTGATTCACATATAAGAAACAGCTGTCCGCACACATGCCGCAGCTGACGCATACGGATAGGAACACCTCCATGTGTTTTTTCTGATCCAGTAATTTCCGGATCTCATCCGGGTCAACCCCATTGACTACAGCCATAAAACGCCTCCGTATATTAGGTATTTTCCACCCATTTTCTGGATCCCTTCCCGAAGCCGAGCTCATATCGAATCAAGAATCGGGACAGGATGAAAAAGGGCATATGAACCAGCTTGGTGAAGGGAATCGCGATCAGCATCAATTCACCGCAAATGATATGGATGTACAGGACCGTTTTGTAATCGAACCAGTGATGAAAGGCCATGTACCCGGTCACGAACGGCGCCCCGGTCACGAACAGCGCAAGATAATCCCGCCATGTCGACACCGAACGGACTTTGGCCACGAAGATGCGGCGAAACAAGAAGAAAAAGATGACAATGATAAATACCAGGGTCAAAGTGTCCACGGTGGTTTCAGACAAGGTCGGAAGGCTGATTCCGAAATAATTGTCCAGCAGAATGGAGTGGCCGACGGTCACCACCGGCAGCAGAAAGAGCATGGTATGAAACACAATGGTGACGCTCGACATGACCGGGGCCCTGCCGAGAATGGTCCGCTTGAGCCGAAGTTTCCATTTCAGCAGGATATCGGCGGCCGAATCGATGCGAAGGTATTCGTCTTTCTCCCGAGCCGCCACCGTTCGGGCGAGATCTTTCGGCAGATTCGCTTCGGGTTTGGGTCGCGCCTCGGTTATGGAGAAAAATTGATAGACCCGGTAGGCGATACCCGCGATAAACACCACTAGAGATAGGGCCAGCATGGGCCCGATTAGAAAATCATACATAACTCCCTCCCCACAAAGACCTCGTCGTTTATTATAATGAACTATACCCATCCCCAGCCGCCGGACGAGAAGCAAGAGGAGACGGTTACCATATATCCGTTTTAATGGCAATATGTTTTGTTTGGGGTAACAGGTCTCGGCCCCTTCGGCCCCGACCGAATGGGCCGTTCCGCCCTTCGGGATCACCTGCCGCAGCTTGAAAGTCCTTGATTTTTGTTGAAATGTTATTATAAGTGTTCCCTTGTTCCAAGGCGTTGCGAACTTCCAATCACGGAGGCAGGAATGGTCATTATCGGGGTCGACACCGGGGGCACTTTTACGGATTTCATATATAAGGATGCGGAGGAATGGCGGGTCCATAAACGTCTGTCCACCCCGTCCGATCCGGCCGAGGCGGTGCTGGCGGGCATTCGGCACATCACCGGAAGTGAAGCGGTTCAGGTCATTCACGGCTCCACCGTCGCCACCAATGCCATTCTGGAGAAAAAGGGGTCCCGCACCGCGTTGATTACCAACCGCCGCTTTGAAGACGTCATTGAAATCGGGCGGCAAAACCGCACCCGGTTGTACGACCTGGCTTACCGGAAAAACCCCCCGCTGGTTCCTCGGGACCTGCGATTCGGCATACCCTGTCGAATCGACCG
>JAABSQ010000063.1 GCA_011390315.1 Desulfobacteraceae bacterium | reverse complement strand
TCATCATAGTGGACAAGCCACGGCTTCACCCCATACGGATTTTCATTGGTCACAGGAATCCTCCTTTCCGATAAGTGTTCTTCATTATATAATTTTGCCTTTCATTTCCGGTGTTTTTGAAAAAGCCTTGACAATCCCTACAGGTTCATTTATAGAAAATCAGACTTTGACTGAGCGCTCGTTCAAGTCCTTCCGTTCCGGCTTTACGCCTCGGGTGATTGTCGCCTCGAATGAAACGATGAGAAAGGAAAGAGCCCTCGCCGCCACGGTGTATGCAAGCGTACACTGAAGTATAAACCAAAATGCTCTTTTTGAATAGATAAATCATACGCTTGTAGACAAGCGTCTGTGGCTTGCAGGGCCGCTCGGCGGTATGAATGAAAATTCATTATTTCTGTATCGGGTCAAAGAACATCAAGCATACGGGGAAAAACGGTTGATAACCCCGAAGTTACTAAATCAAAAATAAAAACCATTCAATTTTTTCCCTTGACAGGGGGAAAAATTGTCTGCTATGTCAGAATAAAAATGAATGAATACTCATTCAGTACACATTAACCTGCATATCATCAATGAAAGGAGAAGTGAAGTAAAAAATGGAAACTGCTCTAATCTCTCCTGCCAATGCAACCGTGTTCGGAATTCCCACGGTCATTTTCTCGGTGCTGATTCCGGTTGTCGGAGTGGCTCTGTTCACCTATATCGTGGCTCAGCGGTCAGCTCCGCTGGTTCTGGCCAACCCCGATTACCGTTTCGACAGGATACCGCAGCGGCTCTGGGCGGTTCTGAAGTTGTGGCTCGGTCAGCTGAAGCAGCCTCGGTATCGGGTCGGCGGTGTACTCCATATCATGCTGTTTGCAGGCTTCATTATTCTGTCGATTCGGTCTCTGTCGCTGGTCTTTCTGGGGGTTACCGAAGACTTCGTGGCGCCGGGCTTCGGCGGCGGTTTCGGCCGTTTTTACAATGTCATCAAAGACTATGCGGTGACCATGGTCTTTGTTGCAGCCGTGATTGCGGCCGTTCGAAGGGGCTTTTTCAAGCCGGATCGGTACAAGGTGCCTCCCCAGTACGGAAAAGACCACACGCCGGAGGCGATCTTCATCCTGGGGTTGATCTGCGCTCTGCTGGTCACCGAGAGCCTGTATGAGGCCAGCGCCATGTCGGCCAATCAACAGCTGGGGCTTCACGCCGAACGGATCGCTCCCTTGAGCCTGGCCTGGTTCTTCAAAATCATTCTGGCCGATGTATCGATCGAGACGCTTCAGGGGATCCATCTGGCCGCCTACTATCTCCATGACATTATCTTCTTTTCCTTTCTCTGTATACTGCCCCTGGGCAAGCATTTCCACGTCATCACCTCTTTATTCAATGTCTATTTTCTCAAGCTGAACAAGGGCAGCGTCAAACCGGTCAAGTGGGGCGTGTCGGAGGACAAACTGCTCGATCTGGAATCTTTCGGCGCCAAGAAATTCGAGGATTTCACCTGGAAGCACATTCTCGATTTCTATTCCTGCGCCGACTGCGGGCGGTGTTCGGACCAGTGCCCGGCCAACGCCGTGGGCCGGCCTCTGTCGCCCCGGTTCATCTCCATCAAGGCCCGGGATTACTGCTTCGACAAGTATCCGCTGCGGGGCGGTTTCAAAAAAGGGGAACCGCTGATCGGTTCCATCTACAGCGAGGATGAGATCTGGTCCTGCACCACCTGCGGCGCCTGTGAGGAGGAATGTCCCCTGATGATCGAGTACATCGACAAAATGGTCGATCTTCGCCGGGGAATGGTGGATGAAGGGAACGTTCCCCAATCGGTTCAAAAACCGCTTCAGGCCCTGGAGAAACGCGGCAATCCCTACGGCAAGATGGAAAAAAAGCGCGCCGACTGGGCCAATGAGAAGGAATTCAAGGCAGAGTGCCCGGTAAAGGTGCTCGAAAAAGGGGGAACCGCCGATACCCTCTATTTTGTGGACAGCGTCACCTCCTATGACGACAACATCCAGAAACTGGGCCGGGCCGCGGCGCGAGTGCTCACGGCGGCGGGTGTGGATTTCGGCATACTGGGCAAAGGGGAAAAGGACAGCGGCCACGAGGTGCGCCGGTTCGGCGAGGAAATGCTGTTTCAGGAGCTTCGGGACCACAATACCGAAATGATCGCCGAATCCGGGGCCAAAAAAATCGTCACCGCCGATCCTCACGCCTACAATGCTTTCAAAAAGGACTATAACGGGCTGCCGCCGGTGGAGCATATCAGTCAACTCATCGCCCGGGCCCTCGATTCGGGCAAGATTCGGCTTACATCCATCGAAAACACCGACGCGGTCTATACCTATCATGATCCCTGCTATCTGGGCCGCCATAACGGTCTGTACGATATTCCGCGGGATGTACTGGATCAGATACCGGGGATAAAGCGGGTCGAGATGGACAAGTGCCGGGACCGCTCCTTCTGCTGCGGGGGCGGTGGACTGTATCTTTTTTATGAACCCATCGAGGACAAGCGGATGGGCCAGCTTCGAGTCCGGATGGCCAAGGAGGCCGGCGCCAACGTTATCGTCACCGCCTGCCCCTTCTGCATGGTCAATATCGAAGACGCCATCAAGACCAGCGGTCTGGAAGGGGAGATGACGGTGGTGGATCTGGTGGAACTGGTCGATCAGCATCTGATCGCGGCTTGATGCAAGCCGCTGGCGTGAACCTTTAATTCAAGATTTTACAACGATCCGGGAGGAGTCATATGGAAATTTTGGTATGTGTTAAACGAGTGCCGGATACCTCTGAGAATGAAATCGAGGTCAACAGCAAGGGTACCGATATCGATCGGGATGATCTGGTCTATTCGGTCAATGAATGGGACAATTATGCGGTGGAGGAAGCCATTCAAATCCGCGACAAGGTCGGCGGAACGGTGACGGTCATCACCGTGGGAGATGAAGAAGCCGAAGAGGTGCTGCGCCGGGAGATGGCCATGGGCGCCGACAAAGGCATTCTGCTTTCGGACGAGGCCTTTGAAGGGACGGACGGCCGAGGGATAGCCGCGATTCTGAAGGCCGAGATCGAAAAAGGAAATTATGATCTGATCCTGACCGGGGCCCAGGCCGATGACGGCGCAGGCCAGGTGGGCGGCATGCTGGCCGCCATGCTGGATGTGCCCTATGCCTCTCTGGTCAACTACCTGGAGGTCATCGACGATAAAAAGATCAAGGCCGGGCGCGAGATCGCCGGTGGTAATCAGGAGATGAACGAGATTGAGCTGCCCTGCGTGCTTTCCATTCAGACCGGCATCAACGAACCCCGCTACGTGGGCATCCGCGGTATACGAAAGGTGGCCTCGCTGGACATTCCGGTCCGCACCGCCGGGGATCTGGGGCTCGATGCATCGGCGGTGGCGCCCAAGGTGAACCGGGTCGACTATTTTGTTCCGGAACCGGGTGAAGGCGCTGAAATGCTGGAAGGCAGCACCGAGGAGATCATTGAAAAGCTGGTTGAAATTCTCAAAGCCAAAGGAGGGATCAAGTAATGAGCCGACAGGTTTTTGCATATATTCTGCACAAAGAAGGGACTCCGGACGATACGGCCCTGGAGCTGATCACCGCCGCCAAAAAGATCGATCCCGATGCCTCGGTCATCGCCGTGGTCACCGGTTCCGGAGACAATCTGAATACCGTCTGCAATGAAATGACCGCATCCTATTCGGAGGTCTGGAAAGTGGATCATGCGGATCTGGCCTATCCCAACGCCGAACTGGTTCGAAAGGCGCTTGTCGGAATTCTGCCCAAGGATGCGGTGGTGCTGGTTCCCCATGAACACTTCGGTCTCGACCTTTCGCCGGGTCTTTCCGTAAAGCTGGATGCCCCCTATCTTCCCGATGTGGTCGATTTCGAGGGGGTGGAGGGCGATACCCTGAAGGTGATTCGTCAAGAATTCAGCGGCATGGTCAGCACCCATGTTCAGGCGGATATTTCCGGCGGAGTGGTGATTACCCCTCGTCCCGGATCATTTCAGCCCGACGAAAGCAAATCCGCGGGCGGTCAGGCGACAGACAAGTCCGGGGAGATCGGAGATCTGGCCTCCACCCGGCGGTACCTGGAGATCGTCGAGGCCGAGGTGGGCGAGGTCGATATCACCAAATCGGATGTTCTGGTTTCGGTGGGCCGGGGGATCGAGGACCAGGACAACCTCGAGATCATCGAAGAGCTGGCCGAAGCCATGGGCGCGGATATTTCCTGTTCCCGGCCCATCGTGGATGCCAAGTGGCTGGAAAAATCCCGGCAGGTGGGAACCTCCGGACAGACCGTCAAACCCAAGGTCTACATGGCTTTAGGCATCAGCGGCTCTTTTCAGCACATGGGCGGCATCAAAGGGTCTCCCTTTATCGTGGCGGTCAACAAGAATCCCAAGGCGCCCATCTTTCAGGTCGCGGACGTGGGCGTGGTCGCCGATATCCTTGAGTTCGTTCCCGAATTGACCGAAGGCATCGCCGAAGAAAAATAGGTTCGCCTTTTTAAAAAAACCGGTCGCTTTCTCAATGAAGACGGCCGGTTTTTTTTTATCCTTTTCGCCGTTGTTCGGGTCTTGTCTTGACCCCGGCCCATTAATTTGTCATAAACCATCTTTGACGCCCGCATGCCTTGAGAAGACGCTGAGATTCGAATTTTTCAAAGGAAATAAACATTTAGATCAAATCTATCGCGGCGGGCCGATATGCTTTCCCGGGAATGCGGGACAATGGAAATCCGCGGATAATGCGCATCCCATTGATGGTTCAAATGATGGTTCAAAATTGATGGGTTAAAAATGACACACGGCCGGCGTGCCGGCGGCGGGGTAGGGGAAATGAGGGACGAAAAGGATTCTTCCCCCAGTGGAAAAAACATTGCTTCGAGCGATGAACAGGCGGTTCTCGACTTTTTTCTAGGTCTGTTCATCACCCAACTCGGTTTTTCAGAAGAGGAAGACCCCCCGAGATCCGAGATCCGGTGCCTGGACCCCGAAGCCTCGGGAACGGACCATACCTATGAATTGCGGGTCCAGGAAAAAAAATTCAAAACCCGGCGGATGGCCTTGGGTTCGCTGGGAGAAAACAGCGGAAGCAAGAGCAAGTGCTATAAGGTCACCTATGACGACATCCTGGTGGTGAAGATTCCGCCGACCCCCCTCGTCGATTTTGATGAATATGTCCACTGCATCCATGCCGAACGGCGAATCGCCGATCGGCTCATGCCGGATATCGAATGCATCGCCCCGTCCATTTCCGCCCTTCTGAGAAAAATACCCCGTTTTGCGGGTGCATCCAAGTATTCGCCGGAAGTCATCGAAAAACGATTGACCGCGATGTTGAAAAAATCGCCCTGGCTGCAGGAATACCTGAAAATGGGGGATGCCTTCGTCTTTTTCATGAACCTTTCCAGGCATTCCTTTCTAGGGCATGTGGTCAGTAAAATTCACAACATTCCGGCCAGAATCCATGAGGAAATTTTCAGCCAGTTCGATATCCTCTGGAATCTGATGGCATTCGAAGGGGTTTACGGAACCGAGCATTCCGCCATTTTCTTTAATATCAATGAAATATATACCGATTACGAAGAGAAGGTGAACGCCCTGATCCGCGAAAGCGGCGGAAACATGTCGGCCTATATCTATAAGCGAAAGGAATGGTTTCTTCTTTACCTGTCCGAAAAGAAGATCAACACCCTGGAGGGCAATCTCCCCCGGTCCTTCTATAAAAGGCTTCAGGATCTGTTCCATACCATTTCCCGGGAAAAAAGCGCTGAAATCGGAGAATACCGGTTTATGATCCGGGAGTACGTCCAGGACAAAATGTTCAAACAGAACAAAATCCGATTCAAGCAGATGGTCGTCGAAATCCTGGAACTCCTCTATTGGCTGCGAAAAAAGGGGGTGGCGGTTCGGGACCTGAAACCGGACAATATTTTTGTGGTGGGGGATGCTTTTCTGCAATATTCGGGTGATTTTTCCCTCGGCCTCATCGACTTTGAAACGGCAGTGATCTACGATGTGGGCAAAAACGGGAAGATCAAGCAGCCTCTGATGGCGGGGACCCCGTCTTACGCCACCCCTTCCCACATGGTGACGAACCGTCTTCTGGCCGAAACCCTCAAGGACCTTCCCCGGGTGCTGACCCTTCAAGACTGGCATGCGGCCATGGCCATGATTTATCATGTGATCACCGGAGAACGTCTGTTTGAAAGATCCCGTCGATGGGTATCCGAAACCTGGCGTCGGGTGCGGAATGCGCATGCGAAGAAAACCTCCCCGGCCGAGGCATTTAAACAGGTCAGCCGTATCTTCTGGCAGAGCGCAGCCTCGGAATTCAAAGAAAAGGTGGATGCCCGAAAGCCGACCTTGAAAGCCATCGAGATCGCCCTGACCGGCAAAATTCGGGAAATGTTGATGGAGGAGGTATTTCGGGAAAAAAAGAATATCGAAGAGAAAATTCGGCGGCTGATTGCCGGTCAGGACCTGTTTAAAAGTCCGAAATCCCATGAAGACCTTATCCGCTCTACGGGCAGGACCATACAGCGGTGCCGCCGGAACTGGGAGAACGGAGTCGATGTGCCGGATGCGCCGTCTCAGATTCGATCGGGCATCATTGACCTGCTCAAGAAACTGGAAGCCCTCAAGGCGGAATCGGAGCATCGTTCCGGCATCATCCGATTGCTGGAAAAAGAGATGCCGATCATCACCGCCTGTGATCTGTTGATTTTCATGTTCAACGTGGTGGTGCACAGCATGTACCGGGAGGAATGGGGGCGTCTGTACGACGGGCGATCCCAATCCGGGGGCGAACCCGGCCGGCGTCACGCGGAGGCGGAATCCGAAGAGACCCTCTCTTATGAAGGAACGGTCAGTCATGAGGAAACCCTCTCGTATGAAAAAACCCTTTCTTACGACAACACCATCGGCCCGGAGGAGACCATATAGCGCCGTGCCCTATTAATAAATCATGAGTAATAAATCATGGATTCGTCAAATCCTCTTTATTCAAAGCGGATTCGAGTCCTTTATTTGGAAAGGAAAGACCGATTTATGGAAAAACAGGATAAGATGGCCGATATCACGCCGATTCGGCTGGGAATGGACAGCAAATTTCAGTTCAAATGCCATAAAGGGGTGGAATGTTTTACCAAGTGCTGCCGAGGGATCAATATCATTCTGACCCCCTATGATATACTTCGACTCAAGAATCGTCTGGGATTAAGCTCCGAAGATTTTCTGGCGATCTATACCGAGCCGCGGTTGATGGAAAAGACCGACCTGCCGGTGGTCACGCTTCGGCTTCTGGATGATGAAGAGGAGTCCTGTCCCTTTGTTCGGGAGGACGGCTGCATTATCTATAAAGACAGACCCACCACCTGCCGCTATTATCCGGTGGGGGTCGCTACCTTGACCCACAAGGAGGGGGCCGACGACGAGGGCTTTTTCTTTTTTGTGAATGAACCCCACTGCCGAGGGTTTGAAGAGGAGGCCGAGTGGACCGTTCGGGACTGGCGGAAGGACCAGGGGGTCGACATCCATGATGAAATCAATCAGGAGTGGACCGACCTGGTGGTGCGGAAACGGTCATTTCCTCAGAACATTAAATTGACCGATAAGAGCAAAGAGCTCTTTTTCATGGCGAGCTACAATATCGATAATTTTCGAAGGTTCGTGTTTGAAAGCTCCTTTCTGACACGCTACCAGGCGCCGCCCGAGACAGTTGAAAAGATCAAGACCGATGATATCGCGCTGCTTAAGTTCGGCCTCGAGTGGCTCAAGGGGTTGTTGTTCAATTATGAAAATTTCGAAATGAATATGGAACAACAGACGGTCTCCATCAAAGAAAATCACCCGTAAGGTCTCCGAAGACCGCTCTCTGAACCCTCAACCGATTCGAAATCCCCCCTTCTCAGCATTGAGCAGGGGGGATTCTCTCCCGTCAATAGGCTCCCGGATAGCAGTATGGTTCGTGAAGCTTCGAATCCGCCAGGCGGGAATCGATATCCACGCCGAAGGCATCAGCGATCGGTTTGAGGAGTTCCGGGGATTCGGCCTGCACCTTTCGAGCCGCATTCAGAACGATATCCATGGCGTTCCGGGTCAGCTTTCCCAGCGGCTGCCTGCAGGGGCCGGCCGGCATTCCCAGGATGCCCATGAGCGCCTTGACGGCAAGAGGATTCCGGGCCCGGAATACGACCTCGCCGTACGGCGTGGTTTCGGTGCTCTTGACCGTTACCAGATTGAACAGCGGATCGAGATGATTCTTCAGATCCCGGGCCGCATCCGTATCTCCCCGGGCTAGATACCGGACCATGTCGGAAACCGCCTTGGGGACGATGTTCGAGACCACCGAAATAACGCCGGCGGCGCCGATCTCGGGCATGGTCATCATATCGAAGGTGATGCCGTCGTCTCCGGACAGGAGGGTGAATTCCGGGCCGCAGCATTCACGGGTGCGCTTCATATTATCCAGGTTTCCGGTGGCCTCCTTGACTGTGGAGACGTTCCGATAGGTTTTGTGGAGCAGAGCCAGATCTTCCGGCAGCAGCTGGGTTCCGGTTCGACCGGGGATGACATAGGGGATCATTTCGATCTCGGGAAAGGCTTTGGCCACCGGCTCAACATATTCCTTCCGAATTTCCAGGGAGCTGGGGCCGTTGTAATAGGGGTCCACCAGAAGGACGGCTTCGGCGCCTACTGTCGCGGCATGCTCGGTGCCCTCGAGCGCCTCTTGAGTGTTGTTGCTGCCGGTGCCGGCGATGAGGGTGCACTTGCCTGCTCTGCTTTGAGCGACCCTTTCGATGACGGCGTTGTGCTCTTCCCAGGTCAGCACCGGGCTCTCTCCGGTGGTGCCGACCGCCAGGATGCCGGTGATGCCGTTGGCGATTTGAAAATCCACCAGGGCGTCGATGCCGTCGTAATCCACGGCGTCGCCCCGGAAGGGGGTAATAAGAGCAGTAAAAGTACCTGAAATCATAATGCTTCTCCTCTTTAAGAGACAATGGTATTCAAAAGTGGGTCGAACTCGGCCTTAGCGGATTCGAAAAAGTTTTTTGCAGGGGACAAAGGACTATTGTTTATAAATGAGATTTTGGAATGTTGTCAAGCAACTTGTGCAGGGTTTCTCCCGAAGCGCTGTTTTCCCTTGACAAGGCGGGATCGACTGCCATAATAACCTCAAAAAATTACAAAAAGAGGGATATATATCATGAGCGAAACCCAGACGAATAAACCCAAAGACGTCGAAGAATATATTGCCAAACACCGGTCCTATGTGACTTCCAACCCCGATTGCGGCACCAGTCATTATAATCTGGCGGTGGGCCTGATCGCAAAGGGAGAATATGACGAGGCTGAACAAGCCCTCTTCAAAGCGGTGGACTGCAGCCCCGGCCTGGCCGAAGCATTCGTCCAACTGGGCGGCCTCTGCCTGCGACGCGGGGATGTGGACGGCTGTCTCGAATTCAACAAGAAGGCGGTGAAGGCCAAACCCGGATTTTCCGAGGGGTGGGGCAACATCGGATTCGTCCACCTGCAAAGGGGGGAAGTGGATGAGGCGATTACGGCGCTTCAAAAAGCCACCACATTCAATTTTCGCTTTATCCAGGCCTTTGCCACCCTGGCCAATGCCTATTTGATGAAGGGGATGGTGGATGAAAGCATCGAAAACAGCCTCAAAGCAATCAAACTGGCGCCGGAGTTCGCCGTGGCCCACAACAACCTGGCCATCGCCTACCTGGAAAAAGGAGACTACGCCAAAGCTGCGGAGCATTGCGATAAGGCGGTTCAGTACGGATATGAAGTGGCGCCCGAGATCCGAAAAGAGGTCGAGGAACACCGGCCGAACTGATGCGCATGGAAAGCCTCGACTTCCGCCGTTTTTGGTTGAATCGAAATTGAAAAGCACGTTATGGGGAGGTGAT
>JAABSQ010000061.1 GCA_011390315.1 Desulfobacteraceae bacterium | reverse complement strand
ACCGCTTCCGTGCCGCAAATGTCGCCCAGGACCGAACCGGCTTCCACCGATGAGAGCTGGTCCTTGTCTCCCAGCAGTATCAGCCGGGCCGAATCGGGAAGGGCCTGGACGAGTTTGGACATCAGGGCCAAATCCACCATGGATGCCTCGTCCACCACCACCACATCCACCGGCAACGGATTGTCGGCGTTGTGCCTGAAAAAAGGAGAACCGTGGATCACCCCCAGAAGCCGATGAATGGTGGAGGCGTTCAGCTCCTTTTCCTTCGGAAGGTTCGGCCCTTCCGAGGCGTCGGGTCCCGATTCCGTGTCTTCTTTTTTGCCTTGAATCGCCATCTGCAACCGGGCCGCAGCTTTGCCGGTGGGGGCGGCCAGGGCGACGCGGAGCCGGCGATCCCCGGCCTGTTCAAAGAGCAGCGCCAGAATCCGGGCCACGGTGGTGGTTTTGCCGGTGCCGGGTCCGCCGGAGATGACGCAGAACCGGCGCGTCACTGCGGTGTAGGCGGCCACCTGCTGCCAGTTCACCGGATCATTGTTTTTTTGGGGGAAGAGCCGCTTCAAGCCCTCCCTGAGCAGATTCCGGTCCACCTCGGGAGGGTCGGCGCAGACCCGCCGGCGAATCCGTGCGGCCAACCGGTCTTGATATTCCCAATAGCGGTGAAGATACAGCCGGTTCGCCGAATCCAGAATCAGCGGGGTGTAATCTCCGGGCTCGCCTACCGCCTTGCATTTGTTGAGAGCCGAAAGCCATGGCTGAAGATCGGGAAACGGGGGCGGCGGGGTGCCGTCTTCCGATTCGAATTCGGGCGGTCTGCCCGCCAGTTCGGAGAGGTCGGCGCAGATATGGCCGTCCCGCCGGACCCGGCTCACCAAGGCCGCGGCCAGGACCGCCGCCGGATCGGGTGTATCGGCGATCCGTTGGATGAATCGGGCGAAGTGCCGGTCCAGCGGCGAGAAGGTCCCCGCCTCCAAATATCGATTCAGGGCCGCGGCATCCATCAGAGCTTCAGGACCTGTCGAATCTTGTCGATCAGCGCCTTTTCCGCATCTACCAGCTCCAGGTCGGCATCGGCGATGCGGTGGGCGATTTCCAGGGCCTCCATTCGGTCCTCCTTGGTGGGAAGAAGAACGGGAAGGGCGGCCAGCGCCTCGGCCTCATGGGTTTGAAGGATGCGGGCCTGTTCCTTGACCATCTCCCGAATGTCGGCCGCCTTCATCCGCTTGAACCGCTTGTTGGTTCGAATCACCTTTTTGGCGACCTCAAACTCCCGTTCGTCGAAGATCCGGTCGGCGTCGGCCATCACCAGCATGACCCGGACCAGGCCCTCTTTGATTCCGCCCTGATCGGCCGCTTCCAGCCATTTTTTGCGATCCGCCGCCATTTCCGGAGAGGGGCCTTCTTCGGTTTCCGCTATCTGCTCCGCCAGCGGCTGGGTGAAAAGGGTCCGGACCCAGGGGTTTTCATAGATCGATTTGAAGAGAAATTCGTGGGTGGCGTCCCGGGCATCCCGGTATCCGTTGAGCACGCTTTCGATATTGGCGGAGACGGCCCGCTCCACGGCCAGAAAAAGATTGTCGTCGGAGACCGGTCTTCGGTGCTCCTTCACCATCGGGGCCAGATCTCGAATCGGCGCCATGAAGGGGTTTTGATCGGAAAAGGCGTACCGGGAAAGCCGCATGGGATGGAGCTGTTTCATCAGATTTGCCGATGTTTCATTGCTCAGCAGTTGAACCCAGGGTCGCAGAAAAGTCCGGTAGGCCCGGGCGTTCAGCTCCGAGACCACCGCCACCGGGCCGAAGGCTTCCTCGTCTTCCAGCCCTTCATCATAGGAGAGGATGTCCGGAATATCCCGGGACTCGAACCGGACGATGTAATCCGACACCGACAGGGTTTCTCCTTCATCGCCCACCGGTTCGGGTCTTTCCTCCAGCACCATTTCATACAGGCCCGGGGGCAGGTACTCGATGGTGTCGATGTTTCGAATGAACTCCTTGTGCTCCTTTTTGGCCACGCTGGTGGAGACGAATATGCCCAGGTGGCCCACCTTGCCGTGGACCCGGTAGATGATCACCTGGCCGCACCGCCGAATTTCGTCCAGGGAGCCGTAGACCTTGGCGATCCAGTTGAGGGCCTGCTGGGGCGGGGTGATGTTGTCGCCGCTCGAGGCGAAGACGATCACCGGGTCTTCCAGATTCTTGAGATCGATTTTTCGGCCCTTGTCCAGCTCCACCTCGCCTTTTTCCAGGCGGTTGCCCAGAAACAGATTCTCTATGATGAAGTGGATCTCATCGGCGTTCATGGTGAAATAGCTGTTCCACCATTTTTCGAAATTGAGGTAGCGATCCGCTTCGGTATCCACATTGGCCCAGACATTGTATTGCTTGGTCCAGTAAGTGTTGGCCGGGTTGAGGCCCTCGAAGTTCATCACCAGGTTGGCGCCGTCGAACTTGCCGTTGCCCAGGTCCGAAAGCAGGGTGGTCAGCCAGATGCCGCCGTACAGGCCGCCCCGGTAGCGCATGGGGTTTTTGCCCTCCACCCCGGCCCAGTAGGAGAGGGGTGATCCGTTGAGGATGAGCGGTCCGGTCACATCCGGCCGGTCGGCGGAAAGCAGGGCCACGGCCCATCCGGCCTGGCAGTTGCCGATCACCGCCGGCTCCGATGCCTCGGGGTGGCGGCGTTTGACTTCTTCGATAAACCGGATCTGGGCCGCCTTGACGTCGGCATAGGTCTGATTCGGCTCCGGGTCGGGGTAGAACAGCACAAAATAGACCGGATGCCCGGCCCGCAGCGCCATGCCGATTTCCGAGTCCTGTTTGGAGCCGCCGATCCCCGGTCCGTGTCCGGCCCGGGGATCGATCACCACCATGGGCCGTTTGGCCGTATCGATGCGGATGCCCTGCTCCGGAATGATTCGGGCCAGGTCATGGTTGACCGGCCGGTCCAGGGACCGGCCGTCCATGATGATCTCGTAGTTGAAGGTGAGCACCGGGGGCTGACCCTTTTGGACGGTCTCCAGGTACTGATTTCCCCGCTTGCGCAGGATGTCCAGAAACAGCACCGACCGCTGCATGAAATCGGTCCAGTATTCGACGGCGTCCCGGACCGGGCCGGCCGATGCGGGGTCCGGTTCGGGGATTGATCTGGGGCTCATGGGGTTTCTCCCTTGGGTTGAGGGTCGGCCTCGCTCGAAGGCCGACCCATGTCGATAATGGCTTGTCGATATCGCTCCGACAGGGCCTGCATATATTCGGAATCCATCGGTCCCTTCCAGGTCACCACCTCATGAAAGCGTTTGGGGATGCGGACCGCTGCCGGGTCGTAACCGGTGGCCAGCCGGGTTTGCCAGCGAAGGCGCTGAATCCGGCGGCCGGTCTCATCGATACTATCGGCCAGTGCGGTATAGCCGAGGGTCCCGAGGCATTCGGCCAATAAATCCTTTTTGTAGACCCCGCGGGCAAACAGACAGGAAACCATGGAGGTCAGAAAAGCCCGCTCGGCCTCATCCTTCACCAGAAAAGCAACGGCCGCTTTCGGGTCTTTTTCTTCGTGGACCTGATCGTAGGAATACCCCCCGGTATCGAGGTGGGAATGGCGCAGGCCGTGGGACTGGGCTGTGAAGAAGACCTCGCCGGTGGCGTAGCCGGCCATCTCCTGTCCCAAAACGCAGGCGAAATCGGCTCCGCCGCAGCGGTCGGCGGCTTTGAGGGCGCCCCGGGCCAGAAGCTTGTAGAAATCATTGGCGCCGTGACCCAGATGATGCACAGCTTCGGCGTAAGGCTTCACGTCTCCGAATACCAGGGGGGCCAGGGTTTCTTTCTCGGACAGGATGCCTTTTTCCAGGGCTTCGGTGGCCCAGGCCAGGGCCACCCCCGCGGACATCACATCCAGGCCCACCTTCTCCACCTCGTCCAGAAGAGAGAGCACCTGAAACTTGTCGGTGATCCCGAGCATGCTGCCCACGGCGAAGATCGGTTCGTAGTCGTAATTGACCTGCCGATAGAGAAAATGGTGGGCATCATCGAACTGCTCCCGCACGAATCCGATGTGAATGCATCCCACCGGGCACCCGGAGCAGGCGGTATTGCGAAGCAGGGTCTCGTCCGCGAATGCCTCGCCCGAAATCCCCGAGACCGCCGGGTCGGTGGACTGCTTGAGGTTTCGCCAGGGCAGGCATTTGAGCTCGTTCAACGCCTCCAGGTTCACCGGGGTGCCCAGGTTGTGATATTTGGACATCATGTCGGTGGCGGTCATCTTTTCGTAGACCGATTGGAAAAGCTTGGGATAGGCTTTGGACTCGGGCAGATCGAAGGTTTCGGTCCCCTGGATGATGATCGCCTTGAGGTTTTTGGACCCCATCACACCGCCCCCGCCCATGCGGCCGAAATGGCGGTAGGTGTCGACATTGATGCAGGCCATGGGCGACCCGTTTTCCCCGGCCGGGCCGATGCGCAGAATGGACCGGTGGCCGGAGCCGGGAAACATTCTGCGCAGGCGTTTGCCGACCCGCTGAATGTCCAGCCCCCAGAGAAAATGGGCGTCTGTGACTTCCAGTTGCCGCCCGCCCACCGCCAGGCAGCTGGGACGGGGGGCCTTTCCGGTGATCACCAGGGCGTCCAGGTCGCAGAACCGCAGGGCCAGGGCCGACCGGCCTCCGGCATGGCTTTCGGAGTACTGATCGTGATAGGGGGATTTGAAGGCGCATACCGTCTTGCTCATCAGGGGAAAATACCCGGTGAGCGGGCCGACGGCGAAGATCAGGGGCTGATCCGGGTCGTTCCAGGGCCGGTCGAAAAGACCGTATCGGTTGAACAGATGAGCCCCCAGTCCGCTGCCGCCGGCCACGGTATTCCGTCCGTCCACCTCTTCGATGGTTCCCCGACCGGAGGCCAGATCCACCCGCATGACTCTGAAATGGTCTCGAATCATGGGGTCGCCTCCTTTGCTCGGGATGTCTTTTCCGGGCCTGCTTGCGCTTCCCGCGGCGAGGGGCGCATCTCCAGACAATCATGGGGGCAGAAGGGGACGCACCGTCCGCAGTGGATGCAGACGAAGGGTTCGGTGTCGTGATCGAGGTAGACCGCGTCCACCGGGCAGGCTGCCGCGCACTCGCCGCACCGAATGCAAAGTTTCTTTTTGACGATGACCCCGCCGCCCCTGCGTTGGGAAAAGGCGTCGGTCGGGCAGGCCTCGGCGCAGGGGGCCGGGTTGCAGGCCAGGCAGATCTTGGCCTCGAACCCGGTGGACATTCCGCCCGACGAAATGATGCGGATTCCGGACGCCAGCCACGACAGCTTTTTGTGCATCTGCCGGGCACAGGCCAGGGAGCACGAGTTACAACCGATGCACCGTTCCATTCGCGGTGTGGTGAGTATTTTCATGAAGGATTTCCTGTGATGTGCTTTATCATGCGGTTCGGGTGGCTTCTCATTCGATTCAGAAACCATGGGCTCTATTTTGTGCAGCTTTCCGCCTTGGTTTTGACGGCCTTCAGGAGTTGCCGGGTCAGCCGGTGAAGCCGGAACGGAATCAGGGCCAGCCAGCTCGCCCAGAACATGGGACCCCCGAATTCTTCGATGCTGGTGAGGGTCACTTTGTCGTCCTTTTCCTCGAAGGTGAAGCTGTGCTCCGCATGCACCCCCCACCGGCTGCCGGCCCAGATCACCTCTTTTCCCGGGTCGCACTTGACGATCTTGGGCGCGATCTGAATCGGAATACGATAGGGCCGCAACGTAAAGCGGAAGCAGGTCCCCAAGGCCATTTCATCGCCTTCGATCAAGCAGCAGTTTTCGCAGACGGTGTTCCAGCTCTCCCAGTCTTCCATTTCGGAAAACACCCGCCAGACCACCGGCAGCGGGGCATGAATGTCAATGGCTTCTTGAATGACCATACTGTATCTTTCCCCTTGAAGATGTCAACCGGGAATCACGGTTGAACTTAAAAGAGCCGATCGGCTCTCTTGTGAATAATATGCTGATATTCGGCTTTCATCTCATCCGTCAGAAAGCTGGCGTGGATTAAGGATTTCCACATCGGTTGGGATGCCTGAAGTTCCTTGAGTACCCGCCCGGTCAGATTTTCAGAGAGTTCCAGCCGCTCACCGCCGAAATAGTCCACCAACACCTCACGGGTGAGTTTGTTTTTTTTCCCCTTGATGGGCAATGCGATCTCCTCCTGCGGTTGCCCAAGCACAAGGGTCGTATTGATGAGATCATAGCAGGGCGACAATTCCACCTTACCTGATTTCGACAGCAAGGAGAAGTTTTTCAGGTGCATGTCCTCATTGCCGACAAGGAAATTAAAGAGGGTCAACCGAAAAAGGGAGCGCTTGTCGATGGCGGGGAAAGTGCTGAACCGATCCAGGACCCCGGCCACCTTTTCCATGGAGCCCTCGTATTTGGTTTCCCGATTCAGTTCCAGAAGCTGTGCAAAATCTTCTACTGGATGCCGTTTTTTACGGCTTCCCCGGTCGAATCGTTTGACGAAGTAAGTCATTGAGCCGTCTCGGCAGTAGATCAAGCCGTGAAAGGGCACTTCGATGCCGGAGACTTCAGCCAGTCTCATGGTCAGATCTTCATTTTCAGGAAGCCGGGGGTACATCGGATGCTGTGGTTTCAGAATATAGCGCCCGAAGGTATTCACCACTCGAAACGTTTTTTCTTTCAGGTCCAGCAAGGCGCTCAATTTCGGCTGCACTCCCTGGATCGACATTTTGCCGGATCGAATGGTGGACTCCCGAATCTGTTCTTCCGCCGTGTAGGGGAAATCATGTAAACGGGTCAGTTTCTGAGAAAGCTTTTTCAACCCCTGCTTTGAATATTCGCCCTCACAAGGTTGATAGGTGATGGGGCAAATCTTCATTTCAATTCTTTCACGGTGGCGGCTCCCACCAGATCCGCTCCGACCGTGACCAGTTGACTGAAAAGGTCATTTCGGTCGATCTTGGTCAGCCTGAGCATGGCTTCCAACATAAATCCTTCCGGCAGCAGCCCCTCGAAAAACGGCGGGAAACGATCGTATTCATACACCCGCCGGCTGGTCGGCATGGTGAGGGATACAGGCAACCCCGCATAATCCTCATCATAGGTAAACCGATAGGCGGTACCCCTGTGGATCTCCTCCAGGATGCCTGCTCGTTTGTCCTGGAAAAATACTTCAGCGCGTCTCATGGCCGCTCCTTTCGAATGAATCCATCAACGGGCTCACCATGACGAAGGCGATATTGAGGGCTTTCATGACCTTCAGGAGTGTATTCAGCCGGACCGAATCCTTGCCGTGTTCGATATCATAGATCACGGTTTTACCCACACCGGCGATTTCCGCCAGATCGACGCGGGAAAGCCCGCTCTGTTTTCGGTGAAACAGGATGGCTTCAGCGATGCGGGATGGATTGTCGGAGGTGATTCTTGCCGCCATGGCAGTAAAATTCCTGTTAAGCGGTTTGTCGAAATAAAAATAAGGTGCCCGCCGCCGGGGGATGAATCCCCCGGCTCAAGCTGAAAAGCGCCCTGAAGGGCGCTCACCTCTCTCGAATTTCCCCCGAGGGCGAGCCCGCTTTCAGCGGGCTTTTTCGGATTCAGCCGGGGGATTCATCCCCCGGCGGCGTTCGGATGGCATTCTAACTTCCGTGAATCGCCTTAATTAAGAAGTCATTTACCGGTGATTTGAAAATACTGTAAAATTTACCGCCAAAACGGCAAAAAATCAAGCTTTCTAATCCTTACATCCGGAGGAAAGTGTCATAGCGGTAAAATTGCCGCCGTGACGGTAAATTTCTTTATGCTCCAGCTATCAGAAATGTTCGCAACGCCTCCACCAGGTCTTTTTCCGGCCGGTCTCGAAAGATGCCGTATTCCGGGCCTTGCTTCGGATCCATTCCGCGAAGAAAAAGATAGAAAACCCCGCCGAAATGGTCGTTGTAGCGGTAGTTCGGGTCTCTCAGGGTCAGATATTGGTGCAGGGCCAGGGTGTAGATGTGGTACTGGAGGAGGTAAAAGGCTTCGGCGATGGTTCGGGATAGTTGTTCAGCATGGTAATGCTCGACGGTGTCTCCGAGGAAGTTGGATTTCCAGTCTACCAGGTAATACCTGCCCTGGTATCGAAAGATCAGGTCGATGAACCCCTTCATGTAACCTTTGACCGGGGAAAAATCGAGACGCCCGAGCTGATTCGGAAATGTCGACGGAAAACCGCGCCCGCCGTTTTCTTCGAACACTCTGCGAAGCCCATCGGCGGTTATGCGGCGCAAGGGAAAATAAAACTCCATTTCATTGATTCGGTCGGCCATGGGGATTCGGGAGAGAATCGGCCCTTCCTTTTCACCGGTCAGCGGCGTTATCATCACCTTGCCAACCATTTCCCGGATCACCTCGGTCCATTCCTCCTTGAACCCGTAGCGGCGCAGGTTGCGTTGAATCAGGTCCTGAGCGGCGGCATCCGCCGGGGATTCGAAATCGATCTCTTCCAGGATCTTATGGAGGCAGTTGCCCGCCTTGGCGCCGCGGGGGAAGGTGAAAATGGTTTCGGCATCGCGGTCGATCGGGAAAGCCGGCTCCGAATCGCTGTCTGCGGCGGTCTCCGGTTTCAGGGGGAAGGCGTCGTAGTCGGCCAGTTCGGCGCTGAGTCGGCGACCGGAAACCAGGGACGAAAAGCTGGAGATTCGGAAATCCCCGGGGATCCGGGCGGAAAACCGCCGGGGCTGCAATTCGGGTGCTTCCTCGGTATAGGGAGAATAGGGAATCCCGTTCGCTTCGGGCAGCGGGGCCACGGCCACACACCCGGGAGCGCGTTTTTGAACCGCTTCCAAGGCGATTTTCATATCGGCATCCGCCAGCTTTTTGAACCGACCTGCTGTTTCCGACACAATATCCGCGGCGGCATCGATATCCGACCCATGAAAGAGATAGGCCGGTGCGGAATGCGCCGCTGTGTTGATTCGCCCCCAGACAAAATAGCACCGGTTTCGGGCCCGGGTCAGGGCGACATAGAGCAGGCGCAGGTTTTCGGCCAAAAGTTCTTTTTCGGCGAGCGTTCGGTGTTGATCCAATCGGTCCGATCCCAGGTCAAAGGTGATGCGGCGGTCTGCGGCTTCATCATGGAACAGGACCGGTTGGCCGGATGTCAGATTCTTGGTGGTCCACATCAGGGGGCAGAATACAATGGGGTATTCGAGCCCCTTGCTCTTGTGGACGGTCACCAGCTTGACCGCATTTTCGTCGCTCTCCAGCCGCAGCGGGTGCTCTTCTTCCCGCTGTTCGGACTGTTTCATTTGCTCGGACAGCCATTTGATCAGTCCGGCCATGCCGATTTTTCGTTCGACATCCATTCGGTGAAGGATTTCTCCGAGCTGAAGCAGATTGGTGCAGCGCCGCTCCCCGTCCGCGAACGCCATCAGCCGTTCCAAAACCGCTTCCCGGGCGAGAAAATGCCGAAACATGCGGATGAAGCCCCGGGTGTTCCAGAGGTGATGATATTCCCCGAACCGGGCCGGCCATTCCTCCCGGGCGTTTTCATCCCGGGTCAGAGCGTCCAGTTCATCCCCGGAAACCCCCATCATGTCGGTGGCCAGGGCGGATCGGATCGCGGCTTCGCTGCGGGGCTGAGCGACCCCGGCCAAGATCCGTTCCATCTCTCCGGCTTCTTGAGTATCGAAAATGTCGCCGGTGCTGTGAATCACGCTGGGAATTCTCAGCTGAAAAAGGGCGTCCCGCAGTTGACCCGCCTCGCGGTTCGTGCGGACCAGTGCGGCGATATCGCCGGGTTCCACCGATCGGTCTCCGAGTTTTGCGCGGTTCCGGCGCCCCCGATCGAGAAGTCTTGAAATCTCCGCGGCCACTGCCGTAAGGATCAGATCGACTGCTCGACCTTTATAAATACCATTTTTCTTTTCCGTGTCCGATTCACCAAAACGTTCCGCATCCACCATCCAGACCTGGAGGGGCGGTTCGGTTTTCTCGTCGATGCGAAGCGACATTTTATCGGACCGACCTTCCGGAGCCCGC
>JAABSQ010000060.1 GCA_011390315.1 Desulfobacteraceae bacterium | reverse complement strand
ACCACCCGTACTGAAGACGGACACCGGACACGCTTCATCGGATACCCCCTGAAACCGCCGCCGATCCGATCCTTCAACCCGAGGTGTAAACAAGAAATCGATTCCCATGATAGGATGATAGGATGACAGGAGACCCATGAAACAGATCAGCGCCTGCACAATGGACTGCCCGGATGCCTGCTCACTGGTGGTCACCCAAGCCGATGGAGAAGAGGCCATCCTTCGGGGCAACCCGGATCACCCCTTCACCGCCGGATTTACCTGCAAAAAGATCAGGCGGCACATTCGGCGGCTGCGAAATCCCAATCGCATTCTGCAGCCCATTCGCAGGGACGGCGCCGGCTGGCGGGTGATTTCGTGGGATGAGGCCCTGGACATTTGCGCTGAAAAAATTCAGAAATTTCGCTCCGAACCCGAATCGATTCTCCACATTCCCAGCGACGGGGCCAAGGGTGTGCTCAAGGAAGGCGTCAAATATTTCTTCGGTCTGTTGGGCGCCTCCCGAACCCGGGGTTCCCTCTGCGATGCCGCCGGATACATGGCCTATATTCACGATTACGGGTCCCGAAAACAGAACACCGCAAGGGACCTGCTCAATGCGGGCGCCATCGTCAACTGGGGAAAGGACCTCTCCCGAAGCTCCATCCATGTGGCCTCTTTGGTGCGAAAAGCCCGAAAAAACGGCACACATGTGATCTCCATCTCCCCCGGCGGGGACGGCAACGGCGACTTTTCAGACCATCTCATCCGGATTCGACCGGGGACCGACCGGTTTTTAGCCGCGGCGGTGATCCGGCGATTTATCGAATCGAATCGAATCTCCCCCGACATCCTCTCCCGAACCCGTCACTGGGATTCGTTTCGAAAGGCGATTCTGAACCGCACCGAGGATCAACTGGCGCGAACCTGTGAAATCTCCGCCGAGGATGTTCAACGCCTCTTCGAGGCCTACCGATCCGAATCCCCCACGGCCGCCATTGTCGGCGGCGGTCTGCAGCGGTACCGATACGGCGGGGAGAACGTCCGGTACATCAACGCCCTGACCCTGATATCCGGAAATATGGGGCGCTCGGGCGGCGGAAGCTATTTCCATCTTCATTCCATGGGCAATTTCAACCTCGACTGGGCCAAAGCCCCGGCCGGCAAGCCCCGACGATTTCTGCTGAAACCGACCATCGGCCGGGAAATTCTAGGCGCAAAAAACCCCGAAATCCAAATGATCTGGATCAACGGCGGCAATATCGTCAACCAGGCCGCCGATTCCAAGACCATCGCCCGGGCTTTTGAAAAGGCGCCCTTCAAAGTGGTGGTGGATGCCTTTATGACCGATACGGCTGAACGGGCGGACCTGATTTTACCCTCGACGCTGATGCTGGAGCAGGAGGACATCATCGCCTCTTTTCTTCACGATTATATTCAATATGTTCCGGCGGTGCTGGACCCTCCCGGAGAAGCCCGGGATGATTTCAGTATTGTCGCCGACCTCGGAAAACGGCTCGACCCGCCGATCCGGATGCCCGATCGGGAGGATTGTTTTCGGTTTTCCCTGAAGACCGACCTGCTCGACACCACTCTGGAGGAACTCCGCTCCAAGGGGTCCGTGCAGGCCGACAAACCGGAGATCGCCTATGCGGATCTTCAGTTCGATCATCCGGACGGCATGGCCCGGTTCCCCACCGGCCTTCACGACGAACCCGACCCGCCTGCCGATTACCCTTTGCGGCTCCTTACCCTGGTCCGGCGGGAAGCCATCCACTCACAAATGCTGCCGGAAGATCAGGAACACCCGCCGGTGGTGCGTGTATCCCCGGACAACCCCGCCATGAATGCCTTGAATCCCGCTCAGTCGGCATTCCTGGTCTCGCCCATCGGCCGGCTGCTGGTTGAAGTCGAGGCCCTGCCGCAATTCCATTCGGGCGCCGTGCTCTACCGCCGCGGAGACTGGATGAAGCTGGGCGGCGGCGCCAATCAGCTGATCGAGGCCGGTTTGACCGACCTGGGAAACGGGGCGGCCTTCTATGATCAGTATGTCCGTTTGGAAAATTCGCAAAGCCCGCCGGAGCCCACAAAACCGGACCCCGGAAAATAGGAGCCGTTTATATCATGCCCGCTATCGACATGATTCCAGATCCGTTTCGAACCTACTGCCGACAGTGGTCGCAGGATATTCAAAACCTCAAATCCCCGAACGCCCAAATCGAGTATTTTCAGGAAGTCCTTCCCGACCTGCTGCTGGACAAACCGGCCTGGTCATCGATTTTGGGCGACATCGCCAACGGAAAACCGTATCCGAATATTCGGGGCGCGGCGATTTTCGAAAACGAGGTCCTCCTGTACATGGATGAGGCGCGCCGGTTTTCCATCCGCATCTATTTTTTCGATCCGGGGGAATACACGATGGTTCATGACCACAGCGCCTGGGGGATCTCGGGAACCCCGGCCGGGCGCTTAGGGGTGGTCAAATACCGTTTGGACGAGGAAGATGCCCAAGAAGAAAGGGCCAGGTTGTTCGAAACGAACCGCCTCGATCTGGAACCGGGCGAAGTGGATGTCACTCCGCCCCTGGACCGGGGCATTCACCGTACCGGCAATCCCCTGTCAGAGGGGACCATCCTCATGGTGAGCGTCTACGGCAGACCGATGCGGCGGTTGTATATCCGGCGATTCGACCCGGACACCCATCGGGTGACCCGGGTCTATCCTCCGAAACTGAGAAAAAAGCGGGCGGCCAAAGAAGCGCTGGCCCTTTTGTAAAAATTCATTCTTCCATCAAACCCTTATACCAGACATGCATGCTTTCGATTCCCCCGGCAATATGGGTGTTGTTGATCAAGGCGCCGGCCAGTGTATAACCGCCTCTTGAAAAGACCAGGTTCATTCCCGGCGACACGGCCCGGGCGATGGTATAGGCGGTTCGCATCCCTAAAGCCGCCATATCGGATTCCATTTTCGTCAGCAGGTATCCGGCCAATCCTCGCGTTCGGTG
>JAABSQ010000059.1 GCA_011390315.1 Desulfobacteraceae bacterium | reverse complement strand
TTCCGATCTGGTGGCGAAGTCGGTCATCTCCACATTCAGGTTTTCTTCATCCATCTCGGAAGACGCGAGGGCAACGATACGACCGGCGGATCGAACACAATAAAACCGTACATAGGTCGCCATGATCTTCTTCACATACCCGGGATCCGTGATGGGAAACGGATAGCTTCGAAAGACGCGCTGATATACCCGGCATATTTCAGGCGCATTCGCCGGGGTGCAGCATGCAATGGGAAGAGCCTTTTTCGATCTCACGCCGCAACCCGCATCATTCCGAATCAGCTTCAGAACTTTCCGAAACCGCTCCGCTTTGCATATCCGCCGCCGGTCCGGGTCCAGAAACTTCCCCAGGAAGCCCCCCTTCACTTTTCCGCGCACAAATCCCGGAATGACCGCCTCTCGAATATATCCCTGTTCCTCGAATCGAGAGAACATCTCTTCGGGAAGCTTGGCCAGAATTTTGGTATATCCCCTCTCCCGGGCCAATTGATTCATACGAAAGAGAAGGCCCGGCATATCCGCGCCATCCAATTGGAGCAGATAAATTCGATTGTTCAAGGGTCCGTGCTGAATGGTCGAACGACCCAGTTTTTCAATGGTATCAAACGCCAACATGCAAATCCTTCGGGTGAAAAGATGGACTGCCGGCAATCGTTTCCGGAAATTTTGATTCCGGCCGATACGGCTTGCCGGGAAGAACCTTGACTTTCCGAATCATATATATTACGAATATTATTATTTTATTCAACATCCTGTTTGAAGATCTTTCATATTCATAGACCGATGCGCTTTGTCAACCCGGCGCATAATTCTAACATTTTAGCGTTCCCAACGGTACTTCATGCAAGAAAAACCCTGGAAACCCTGGGCCTTGCTGTCTCCGTCCCTGAGTGCGGTATTCCTTCTGCTGGTAGTTCCGGTCTGCTTTATCGTGGTCTACAGCTTCTGGTTGCGTGCACCGAGCGGGGCGGATATACCGGCCTTTCAGTTCGGAAACTATGCAAAGTTCTTCGAAGATTTCTTTTATCCGTCCATTCTGATCCGGACCATCCGGGTCGCCTTGGAAACGGTGATCCTGTGCCTGGTCATGGGTTACATCCCCGCTTATTTTTTTTATCGAAGCGAATCCCGGCACAAATCGATTCTGCTGCTGCTGATCATGCTGCCCTTCTGGATCAGCTTCATCATTCGAACCCTCAGCTGGATCAATATTCTCGGGGACTCCGGCCTGATCAACTATCTGCTCATCGAAATGGGCATCCTGAATGAACCCTTGAGCATGCTCTACAATGAAGGGGCGGTCCTGATGGGCCTGCTTCAATATCTGCTGCCCTTCATGATTCTGAATGTCTATGTCAGCCTTGACGGTATCGACAAAAGCCTGCTGGAGGCGGCCCGAAGCCTGGGATGCACCGAATGGCAGGCATTCAAAGAGGTGGTCCTTCCCCTGAGCATGCCCGGGGTGAGCGCCGGTTGCCTGCTGGTCTTCGTGCTCACGGCCGGAACCTATCTGCCGCCTATGATCCTGGGAGGGCCGGGCAACGACATGATCGCCAATCTCATCTTCAAACGCATCATCGGCACCCTCGACTGGCCCTTTGGTTCGGCCATCAGCGTCATTCTTCTGGTGCTGTTGGGAATCATCGTCTTCACCTATAACCGCTATCTCGGGATTAACCAGATCTTCAAAACCCTTCAATAAGAATAGAAGATATGAAACGGATATCCGGCTGGTCACTGATTCGACTCTACACCATTCTGGTTTATGTTTTCATGTTCGCGCCGATTGTTGCGGTCATCATCCTCTCCTTCAATCCGCAGCAGTTCGGGTCCTTCCCCATGAAAGGATTCAGCTTTGAATGGTATGTCAAACTGGCCGGCAATGAGACCATCCTCCGGGCCTTCAAAAACTCCATGGTTCTGGGATCCCTGACCGCCATATTGACCACCGCCATCGGCATCCCGGCGGCCATGGCCTTCGTACGCTATGATTTTCCCGGAAAAAACAGCCTGAACACCCTGCTGTTGGCCCCCATCATGATCCCCGAGGTGGTGCTGGGCGTGGCCCTGCTTCTCTTCATTCGATGGCTGCAGCAGCCCAAGAGCTTTCTGCTCCTGCTCATCGGCCATGTGGTCATCACCCTGCCCTATGTGCTGCTGGTGGTGCAGGCCCGGCTGGTGGGGATCAAACGGGAATACGAAGAGGCGGCCATGTCCCTGGGGGCGAGTCCTTTCCAGGCCTTTCGGGAGATCACCTTTCCCCTGCTCATGCCGGCCATTCTGGCAGGGATGCTGTTTTCATTTACCATCTCCTTTGACGACGTGACCGCCACCCTTTTCTGGGCCACCGCCTCCAACCAGACGGTGCCGGTCAAGATTTTCGGCATGCTTCGCAACTCCATCAGCCCCGAGATCAATGCTTTGGGAACGGTGATGATTATCCTGACCATCTCCATTCCCCTCTTGGCCGGTTATCTTTCCCGAAAATTCAGCAAAGAGACCTGACTGTACCTTGACCTAAACCGATGGACGAAAGAAGGGAGAAAATTATGACAAACAAATTGGCAAAACAGGTAGACACCCTCATCGACCGGTATCTCAGCAAAGAGATCAGCCGCCGGGAATTCGTCAAATACGCGGGCATCGCCGGAATTTCGGCCGGCCTCATGGGCGGTCCATTCGGCGTCATGGCTCGTCGGGCCTGGGCAGCGGACAAATCGATCCGGTTCGACAGCTGGGGAGGCTCCACCTCCGAAGCTCTTCGCAAATACGCCTTTGAACCCTTTAGCAAAGAAACCGGCATCGAGGTGGTGGACGCCGCCTTCACCGGCATGGACGCCTACCTCACCCAGGTCAAGGCCTCCTATCCGCCGGGGGGGGAGTTCAACCTGGCCCATCTGAGCGCCGTCTTCGATTATGCCCGGTATGTCGACCTCGGGTTCGGGGTGGTGTTGGATGAGAGCAAAATCCCGAACCTGAAAAAAGTCATGGTCGCCATGATTAAACCGCTTCGGGAAATCAGCGACGGCGCCCTCTCGGCCGTCCCCTACGACCTGGGCCAGACCGGGATCGCCTACAACACCAAGCATATTCCCAAAGAAAAGGCCGAAAAGCTGGGCGCGGCCCTGCTCTGGGACAAAGACCTCAAAGGCAAACTGGGGAGCTGGGGGGATGATTTCCGTACCAATATCTGGTACGCCGCCCTGTATACCGGCCAGAATCCCAACGACATCAAGGACATGAAGGCGGTCTGGGACGCCCTTCGGGAACAGCGGGAGCTCATGAAAAAATACTGGGCCTCCGGGTCCGAGCTGATGAGCCTTCTGGCCAACGAAGAGATCTATGCCACCGTGGCCTGGTCCGGCCGGGTCGCGGCCCTTCAGAAAGAGGGCCATCCCATCGGCTATCTGGCCCCCGACAACACCTATTCCTGGATGGAATACATCTTCGTGCTCAAGGGAACCGACCTGGAGGTGGCCCAAAAGCTCCTCAACTTCATGCTGGAGCCGGAGGCGGCCATTGCGGTGGCCAAGGCTCAGAACTATCCGCCCAGCCTCGATCCGACGAAGGTGAAGATGCCCCAAGAGATTCAGGAGCTGCCGGCGTTCGACCCCACCGGCGAGCTGAAAGGATACCTGTTCGCCGAACCCGCCTATTGGAACAGCCACCAGGTGGAATGGGCCGAAAAATGGGATCGAATCAAGGCCGGAGCATAATACCGTGACTCAAGAACGCAATCCCCGGTTGGTCCGGTTCGAGGGCATCGTCAAGCGGTTCGGAACGGTGACGGCGGTGGAGAAGATGGATCTCGACATCGCCGAGGGAACCCTGGTGACCCTTCTCGGACCCTCCGGGTGCGGCAAGACCACCCTTCTGCGGATGATCGCAGGACTCGAGGACCCCACCGAGGGGGATATCTACATCAAGGGCGAACGGATCAACGACATTCCCATTCACAAACGGAACCTGGGGATGATCTTTCAGAACTACGCCCTTTTTCCCCACAAGACCATCTTCGACAACGTGGCCTTCGGCCTCAAGTACCGGAATGTGAACAAGGCCGAGGTAGAGAAGAAGGTCACCCAAGCACTGGAGATGGTCCGTCTGCCGGGGGTGGAAAAGCGGATGCCCGCCCAGCTCTCGGGCGGGCAGCAGCAGCGCATCGCCCTGGCCCGGGCCATCGTCATCGAGCCGGACGTCTTGCTCATGGACGAACCGCTCTCGGCCCTCGACGAAAACCTTCGGGAAGAGATGCGCCGGGAGGTGGACAACCTCCAGCAGATGCTGGGGGTGACCACCATCTTCGTCACCCATGATCAGCGGGAAGCCCTTTCCATGTCCGACAAGATCGTGGTGATGAAAGACGGCAAAAAGCTCCAGGAAGGCACTCCGGACGAGGTCTACAACCAACCGAACAACCATTTCGTGGCCGATTTTCTGGGACACTCCAATTTCGCCGAAGGCGAGGTCGTCGGCAAAGAGAACCGATTCGTGAAAGTCCGGCTCAAAGACGGAACCATTTTCCGGGTGGAAGACACCGGCCGCTTCCAAGAAGGCGAGCCGGTGGAACTGGTGGTCCGGGCTCAAAAATTCGACGCCTTTCGACAGGAAGAATTCACCCCCGACCCGGAAATGAACTATTTTGAAGGCAAAATCCGGGACCGCAGCTACATGGGCGGTGAAGTCAGCTATTTCGTAGAATTGCCGGACGGCACCGAGGTGCATATCATCAGCATGATGCGCACCCGGATTTACGAGGTCGGCGACTCGGTGTCGGTTCAGGTCGCGCCCAGGCACTGCCACCTGCTTCCCATAGAGACCTGAGGCGGACCGAAAAATATCTTATGGATGTTTCCCGCATACGAGAAGGATTCAAGCAGCATTATTCCGCCAGAATCACCACGGTGGATTCCCACACCGCCGGGGAAGGCACCCGCCTCATCGTGGGCGGCATCGACCCCATCCCCGGCGAGACGATGAAAGACAAGCTTTTTTACTATCAGGCGCATCTGGACCACATCCGCCTGCTCCTGACCCGGGAGCCCCGAAGCGGCGAAGGGCTGTTGGCGGCCCACCTGACCGAGTCGACCTCTCCGGACGGCGATTTCGGGCTGATCTATATGGATGCCCGACGCTACCCCTACCTTTGCGGCCACGCCACCATCGGCGCGGTGACCACCCTGATCGAAACCGGAGCGCTTTCGGCAAAAGAACCCGAAATGATTCTGAAGGTGGATACACCATCCGGCCCCATGTCGGCCCGGGCCCTGATCGTGGGCGGCCGGGTCGAATCGGTGGCCATTCGAATGGTCCCCTCCTTCGTTCTGCGGACGGCTCAGCCGCTGGCGGTGGACGGATTCGGGCGATTCGACATCGACCTGGTCTATGCGGGGGGATACTTCGCCATGGTCTCTCTGGATCAGGCGGCGCGAATCGGCTTGAGTACCAGCCCCCAGCGCAACCCCCGGCTGATCGAACTGGGGATGGCGGTGATCGAGGCGGCCAACCGGCAGCTGACCGTGACCCATCCCACCCGTCCCGAGGTGACGACGGTGGATGTGACCGAATTTTACGATCCCGCCGGTCATGAGGAAGGCCGGGGCAAGAGCATCGTCATTTACGGAGAATCCCATATGGACCGGTCCCCCTGCGGCACCGGCACCACCGCCAAGATGACCCTGCTGCACCATCAAGGGCTGCTTGCCGTGAAACAGCCCTACCTGAATGAAGGCCCCCTGGGCACCCGGTTCGAGGGCCGCATCCTGAAAGAAACCACCGTGGGCGATCATCCGGCGGTCGCCGCGGAAATCAGCGGCAGCGCGCAGATCACCGGCTATCATGAATTCGTCCTGGACCGCCAGGACCCCTTTCCCGAAGGATTTCTTTTATGAATATCGTGGCCGATCTGATTCTGTACAACGGCGACATCCGCACCCAGAACCCCGCCGATCCCAAAGCCAAGGCGGTGGCCGTATCCGAGGGGCGGATTCTGGCACTGGGGGACAACCGAAAGGTCAAGGCCCTGGCCGGGGCCGGCACCGATCTGGTGGATCTCAAGGGGCGGCTGTGCCTGCCGGGGTTTATCGATTCGCATTTCCATTATTATGACTGGGCACTGGGAAGGCGGAATCTGGAACTGGCCGGGATGAAAAACTTCGGCGAGTTTATCGATTCGGTGGCCGACACCGCGAACAAACTTCCACCTGGAAATTGGATCCTGGGCCAGGGATGGAACGAGGCCGACTGGCCTGAAAACCGGCTCCCGACCCGCCATGATCTCGATCCGGTCGCGCCCGATCACCCGGTGATGCTCTGGCGGTGCGACCTGCACCTGGCGGTGGTCAACTCCAAAGCCCTGGAGCTGGCCGGCATCGACGACCACACCCCCGATCCCCGGGACGGAATCATCGTCCGGGACGAATCCGGCAAAGCCACCGGGGTGCTTCGGGAAATGGCCCCCAACCTGGTCAAACCGGTCATTCCGGCCCTCACCCCCGATGCCATCCTCTCGGCCATGCGCGACGGGATGCCCGCCCTGCATGCCCTGGGGTTGACCGGGGTACACGACGTCCGGATTCCCGGCGGGGTGGAATGGGGGGATGCCTTCACGGCCTGGCAACGGCTTCGGGCGACCGGTGAACTGAACCTTCGATGCTGGGTGGGGATCCCCTCGGAGCGGCTGGATGAAGCCGTCGGACTGGGCATCCGCAGCGGCTTCGGAGACGACCGCCTTCGCATCGGTCAGGTCAAATTCTTCGGAGACGGCGGCATGGGGGCCCGCACCGCATGGCTTCTGGAACCCTACCTGGACGGGGGCGCCGGGATGTGCACCTACCCCATCGAAGAGCTGGAAGCGGCCATTCGCCGGGCCGATCAGGCCGGGCTGGGGGTGATGGTCCACGCCATCGGCGACCGGACCAACCGGGAGCTGGTCCGAATCTTTGAGCGGATTGAAAATTCACGGGCCGAGACCGGTGAATCAGCGCCGGTCCCGCCGGTCCTGCCCCACCGCATCGAACAC
>JAABSQ010000058.1 GCA_011390315.1 Desulfobacteraceae bacterium | reverse complement strand
GCCGGCGGTAAGGCCGGGGAAACCCACCGTTGCCTGTCCTGCTTCTCTACCGAAGCCGAGCAAGCGGAAAAACCGGTGGCCGTGGAGATCGCCAATCAGCGACTGGAAGGAATTTACGCCGCCTTCGAAGAGGCGGGCATTCGGTATGAAAAGGTGTTTTTCGATTAGAACGGCGAGGCTATGAAAAAGAGACCCGAACTGCGCCTGACGGGAATGATGCATCCCTTCTCCCTGCTGGTGTGCCGGAAGAACCTCTCCGGTCTTGCGGCCGGGGATGAAATCGACGTGCTGATTTCCGAACCGGCCGCCGTGGCGGATCTGACCCGAATCATCGAACGATCGCCGAATCAGATTCTGGAAAACCGCCGGGAGGGGGATTGTTTTCGGGTGCGGATTCGGAAAGGGGGCACATCACTCAACCCATAGCTATCCCCTCACTTTCCGATCCACGCGAACATCATATTTCTTCAACTGCTTGTACAAATACACCCGGCTGATCCCCAATAGCCGCGCCGCTTCGGATTTGTTCCCTTCAGCCTGATCCAAAGCGTCTATAAGACGTTGTTTGGCGCCCTCTCGGCTGTTGAAGCGCTTGCTGTCTTGAAGACCCGGTTCCGCAGGCGCTGCCGGGGATTTTTTGCCGTCTGCCGCGCATATGTTGGGCGGCAGATGGAACGGCTCGATAATCCCGCCCCGGCACACCACAAAGGCGTATTCGATGGTATTGATCAACTCCCGGACATTGCCCGGCCATTCGTAGGCATAGAGCCGTGCCAAGGACTCGTCGCTCATGCCGGAGATCGGTTTTTCGGTTTTGAGGCGAATCCGGTGGATAAAGGTGTTGACCAGCCGGGGAATGTCCTCTCGGCGTTCTCTGAGAGGGGGCAGCCGAATGGGAATGACCCCGATCCGGTAGAAGAGGTCCTCCCGAAAGCCGCCCTCCCCGATCATGGTTCGCAGGTCCTTGTTGGTGGCGGAGATGATCCGGACGTCGACGGCGATGACCTGATTATCCCCCACCCGCTCGATCTCCTTTTCCTGCAGCACCCGAAGGAGCTTGATTTGAATTGAAGCGGGGATTTCTCCGATTTCATCCAAAAAAAGATCACCGCGATGGGCCGCCTCGAACCGGCCGACCCGGTTTCGGTCTGCGCCGGTGAAAGCGCCTTTGACATGGCCGAAGAGTTCGCTCTCCAGCAGCGATTCGTTCAGGGCCGCACAGTTGACTTTGACATAGGGGTTTTCGGCCCGAGGGCTCAAATCGTGGATGGCCTGGGCCGCCAGTTCCTTGCCGGTGCCGCTTTCTCCATAAAGAATCACCGGTGCTTCGGACTGGGCTGCGCTGGCAATCAGGCCGCAGATATCTTGCATGGCCCGTGAATCCCCGATGAGGCCGTGAAATCCGTCCCGTCCGTTCAACTCCTGGCGAAGGTTCGTGATGAGGTTCTCCCGGGCCACGGTCTCCCGCAGATCCGAAAAATTTTCCACCCCTCCGATAATCTCTCCCGCCGCATTCCGCAGGATCGACGCATTTTTCATCACGTACAGCGGTGTGCCGTCTTTTTGCTTCAAGGAGCATCGGCACCGCCGAATGGTTCCGTCCCGAAAGAGGGAACAGAAGTGGCCGTCTTCACCGGTTCGTGCCTCGGAACAGGTGTCGCAGCCGAGCACCTGGCAGCTTCGACCGATGAGTTTCTCGGCCGGATATCCGGTCAGGGTTTCCATGGCGGCATTGACCGAGAGGATCACCCCCTTACGATCGACGATCATGAGGCCGTCGGCCATGGTGTCGATCACGGTTTTCCAATAGGTGCTTCGGGTCGGGTCGGGCATGGCGAATTCCTCCGGAAGGGTCGGGGTTTTCGGGATGTGCCTTCATAAGATAAACGGTTTCGGCCCACTTCACAACCGAGAATATCTCTTGCTATCTCACAATTTCTATCCTAATCAAAGGATGTTCTGGCAAATAATTTGCATCATTTTGGTTTTGCATTATCGGTGCCAAAAGAAATCGAAGGGACAATCCGAAGCTTGCGGGTTCCGACACGTGAGCGGGTTTGGAGGATATCTCATGAGTTCATCCCCTGACTTCGAAGATACCGGCTATGAAGATGAGGCGGGGGCCAGGGAAACCCTGGGCAAGCGCCTGCGGTATGAAAAAATGCTGGCCCGGGCGTCCACCTGCCTGCTGCGGGAGGGAGCCTCCCGCACCCTGATTTCCGAGGCCCTCTCCCACCTGAGGGCGGCCCCGGATGTGGACCGGGTCTACATTTTTGAAAATATCCGCGACCCCGGCCCGGGGCTGTGCATGGGGCAGACCTGCGAGGTGTGCGGGCCGGAGGCGATCCCCCGGATCGATGCGCCGGAGCTGCAGCGCCTGGCCTATCAGGACGGCTTTTCCCGCTGGCGGGAGGTGCTGTCCAAGGGGGATGCCGTTCAGGGACTCATTCGGGATTTTCCGGAAGCGGAACGGTCGGTGCTGGAACCCCGGGGGATTCTCTCCATTCTGGTGCTGCCGCTGTTCGCCTCCGGCAATTGGCTCGGGTTCATCGGGTTCGACGATACCCGGTCCGCCCGGACCTGGCACGAGGACGATATTCGGCTGCTTCGAACCGCCGCCGAAATGCTCGGCGGGTATCTGGCTCGCATGAAAACCGAGGCGGCCCT
>JAABSQ010000057.1 GCA_011390315.1 Desulfobacteraceae bacterium | reverse complement strand
CTGAGAGAGCGGCAGCAGCAGTTGGATCTGGCCCTCCAGGCCGCTGGAATGGGGATCTGGGACGGGGAGATCGCCACCGGGCGGGTCTCCTGGGAGGGCGAGCACGCGGCCCTGTTCGGTATCTCCGCCGACGCCTTCGGCGGCGCCATCGAGGATGTTCAGCGCTGTGTTCATCCCGATGACCGGGACCGGGGGATGGCCGTTTTTCGACGGACGGTGGAAGACGGGGCCGATTTCGACAACACCTACCGGGTGGTGCATCCGGACGGCCGCCACCGCTGGATGCATTCTTACGGCAGACGCATCTGTGACGAAAACGGTGATCCGGTTCGGATCGTGGGCACGACCCTGGACATCACCCGACGGAAGCAGGCCGAAGACGACCTTCGGGAGAGTGAGCGGCAATACCGGCTTCTGGTGGAATCCCCTCTGTTTTCGGTGCTGGTGACGACCCTGACCGACGGCCGGGTCTTGTTCGCCAACGAGAGTGCGGCCGGTTTCTTCGGGCTGTCCAAGGAGCAGGCGGTGGGCCGCTCGTATACCGACTTCTGGTGCAACCCCGAGGAACGTCGCCATTTCGTCGCGGCGATCCTTGAGAACGGATCGATCAATAATTTGGAGGTCCGGGTGCGCAACCGGGCACGGGAAGAAAAACAGGTGCTGGTGTCGGCCGGGCGGATCGAGTTCGACGGAGAGGCGGCCATCTTCACCGTGTTTATCGACATCACCGAGATCCACGAGACCCGGCGCCGGCTCGACGCCCTGGCCTCGGTGGTGGAAAACAGCGGCGATATCATCGTGGTCAAGGATCGGGACCTGCGGGTGGTCGCCACCAATATGGCTTTTGCCAGGGCCGCGGGCCACGACTCCGCCGATACCATGATCGGTAAAACCGACGCCGAGATCTTCGGGGTGTCTCCTGAAACCGAACCGGTCCGGTCCTATATGGCGGATGAACGAGAGGCTCAGTCCCTGCCGTCCGGCCGTTTTCTGATTCGGGAGGAGCCGGTGATGCAGACGGACGGCACGGTTCGGCATGTGCTGACCAAAAAATTCCCCATCTACGATAAGAACGGCGCGCTTCTGGGCTCCGGCAATATCTCCGTGGACATCACCGAGCGTAAATTGGCCGAGGACCGCTTGCGACAAGCCAAAATTGAGGCCGAGGCCCTCAACCGGCGTCTGGAGGAGCAGACCGCCTTCGCCAACCGCATGGCGGTTCAGGCCCGGGCGGCCAACCAGGCCAAAAGCCGGTTTCTGGCCAATATGAGCCATGAAATCCGGACCCCCATGAACGGCGTCATCGGGATGACCGGTCTGCTTCTCGATACCGATCTGACGGAAGAACAGCGCCGGTATGCCGAGACGGTGCGATCCAGCGGGGAATCCCTGCTGGCCCTGATCAACGACATCCTCGATTTTTCCAAAATCGAAGCCGACAAGCTGGATCTGGAGATGATCGACTTCGATCTTCACAGCCTCATGGACGATTTCGCGGGCATGCTGGCGGTACGGACCGACGAAAAAGACCTCGAATTCATCTGTGCCGTGGATCCCCGGGTGCCGGCCCGGCTTCAGGGAGATCCGGGCCGGCTTCGGCAGGTGCTGCTCAACCTGGCGGGAAATGCGATCAAATTCACCGATAGAGGGGAAGTGGTGGTTCGGGTCCGGACGGTTTCCGAAAGCCGGCAAGAAGCGGTGCTCTCCTTTTCGGTCCGCGACACCGGCATCGGAATTCCGCCGGAACGGCAGGCGGAGTTGTTCGACCTGTTCAGCCAGGCCGATGCCTCCACCACCCGGAGGTTCGGGGGCACCGGGCTGGGGCTGGCCATATCCAAGCGGCTGATCGAGATGATGGGCGGCGACATCAGTGTGGAGAGCGAACCCGAAAAGGGGTCGACCTTTCGGTTTACGGTGCGACTGGGCATGCCCGCAGAACCGGCGCCGGCCCCCTATCCGCCGGTGGATATCCACGGGGTTCGGGTTCTGGTGGTGGACGACAACGCCGTCAACCGGGACTATTTGACCGCTCAGTTTGCCGCTTGGGGGGCCCGGCCCGAAGCGGTGTCTGATGCGCCGCTTGCGCTGCGGGTTTTATATGGCGCCCGGGATGCGGCGGATCCCTTTCGGGCCGCCATCGTGGACTTGCAGATGCCCGGCATGGACGGGGCGGCCCTAGGCCGGGCGGTGCGCGCCGACGAGACCCTCAGGGGGCTTCGGCTGGTGCTGATGACCTCTCAGGGGCAGCGGGGGGATGCCGACCGCATGGCCAAGATCGGGTTCGACGCCTACCTGACCAAACCGGTGCGCCGGTCGGACCTGTTCGACTGTCTCGCCGCAGTTTTGAACGGGAGCGACAAAGCTCAACCCCTGGTGACCCGCCATTCGGTGCGCGACATGCGGACCCGAAAAGGGCGCGTTCTGGTAGTGGAAGACAACATCACCAACCAGCAGGTGGCGGTGGCCATGCTCAAAAACATGGGATTGACCGCGGATGTGGCGGCGGACGGTTTTGAGGCGCTGAAAGCCCTGGAAACCATCCCCTACGACCTGGCGCTGATGGACGTGCAGATGCCCGAAATGGACGGACTGACGGCGGTGGGCCGGATCCGCGATCCGGCATCGGGGGTTCTCGATGCCGACATTCCGGTCATCGCCATGACCGCCCATGCCATGACCGGGGACCGGGAAAAATGTTTGGCCGCGGGCATGAACGACTACATCGCCAAACCGGTCAGCCGGGCGGCACTGGCGGCGGTGCTGGATGCGTGGCTGCCCGGGGGCAACGCCGAGGCACCGGCGGAAAATCCATCCGATCCGTCCCGGCAGCCCGCAGCCGACCCGCCCCAGACCGCATCCGCACCGGTTTTCGACATCACAGGCATGCTTCGGCGGCTTTCGGGGGACACCGACCTGGCCTGTGAGATTATTTCGGCGTTTTTGACGCGGATTCCCGAGGACGTGACCGCCCTGCGGGCCTCTCTGAAGACCGGCGCCCTTTCCCGGGCCGAACGTCAGGCCCATACCATTTCCGGCGCCGCGGCCAACCTGGGCGGTGAAGCCCTGCGGGAAACCGCTTCTGAAATCGAACGGTCGGCCCGGGCGGGAGATCTTGAGGCGGCCGCCGCTCTGATGAGGGATCTGGAAAACCGGGTCGCCCTGCTGGTGCGGGAAATGAAAACCTTCGTGTCCGACGCGACCCCTTCCTGATCCCGTTCAACGCCCCAAGAGGATACCGCCATGGCGCATGATGGGAATGAATCTATAAACAGCAGGCACGGTCAAGCAGTTGGGGGGAAGGTATGGAAAAACCGACAGGTTTGCATCCGGAAAAAAGAATCGCCGAGCAGGGATTGAGGCCCGCCGGGAATTTGCCTCGAGATTTGTGGCTGTTTGCTGTTTTGGGCGTATCGGGTGTCGCGGCGAGTCACTTCAACGTGAGCATACCGCATACGGATATGTATTTTGAAGTCCGGTGGGCGTTCGGTTTTTTGGGGTTTGCTTTACTGCGACGATTTTGGGCGGCGATTCTTCTGGCAGGTCTCCTGTCGGTGGGCGGGCCTCGCCAGATTCCCCTGACGCTTGTTTTCAGTGGAAACATGCTTTACGCGGTTCCATGTCTGGGATTGGTCCGCTTTTCCCATCAGCATCTTCTTTCCCGTTGCCGAAGTTTAGGGTGGTTTGCCGCCGGGTGGTTTCTGCTGGTTCTGATCTGTTATCAGCTCTTCAATACGCCGGTGCTCTGGGCCTTGTTGGCCCTGCTTCGGGATGTGCCGGTCCTTCCGATGATTCTTGCCGGATGGCGGGATCAACCGTGGCTGGTCGAAAGCCTGATTGTCGGCATCATCTGCGCGTCGGGGATGACGGCCATGCGGAGCCACTTGGCCCTGCTTCAAAGCCGCCATGAGCTGGCGATCACCCTGGACGCCATCGGCGACGGGGTGATCGCCAGCGATGCCCGGGGCCGGATCGTTCGAATGAACCCGGCGGCCCGATCCCTCACCGGTTGGTCCGTGGCGGAGGCGCTGGGCCGGCCGGTGGAATCGGTCTTTCGGATTGTGGATGCCCGGACCGGGGAGCCCGCGGAAAATCCGGTGGCCCGCGTTCTGCGGGAGGGAGCAGTGGTCGGTCTGGCCGATCACACCTGCCTTATCGCCAAGAATGGCGCCGAATACCAGATCGCCGACAGCGCGGCGCCGATCTACGAGGCCGACGGGCGTCTGGTCGGAACGGTGATGGTCTTTCGGGATGTAACCCGGGAGTACCATGATCGGGAGGCGCTGCGGAAAAGTGAACACCGTTTCCGCTCTTTTGTGGAAAACGCCAATGACCTCGTCTACGCCTTGAGTCCGGAGGGAATCTTCACCTATGTGTCGCCCAATTGGGCGGAGGCCTTCGGCGAACCGCCCGAGGCGGCTGTGGGTTGCTCGTTTGAGACCTATGTTCATCCCGAGGACATCCACCTGTGCCGGGGATTCCTCGAAGAGGTCCTTCAGTCCGGAGAGAGGCAAAGCAGCGTGGAGTATCGGGTTCGAAATCCGGACGGCGCCTGGCACTGGCATACCTCCAAGGGATCGTCCCTGCGAAATGATGCCGGCGAGGTGATCGGGTATGTCGGGATCGCCCGGGATGTGACCCGGCGCAAACAGATGGAGGAGGCCCTGCGAACCAGTGAGGCCCGCTACCGAAGTCTGACCGAGAATTTCCCGAATGGGGCGCTCTTTCTGTTCGACCGCGAGTTTCGATACCTGGCTGCAAACGGCAAAGGCTTTGCCGCGGCCGGTCTGACCCCCGAGGCGGTTGAGGGCAGAACGGTCCGGGAGGTGTTTCCCGAACACTGGGATTTTTTCCGACCCTATCATGAGGCGGTTCTTCGCGGAGAAGAGACCGGCTATGAAATCGAATACCGGGGCCGGATCTATTCCAACCGTAACAGCAAATCTGAGGGATCGAACCCGCTATTCATGACTGATTAGCCACCATCCGCTGGAGATGATGTATGAAAACCATCGCTATCAGGGGCTTTGATGGCCACGGTCATCAATATCGGACAGTATGAATAGCTGGCCAAGACCATCCCTGGGTGTCTCGGGCCTATCACGGACACGGGTTTTTCTATGATTATTTTCCGATCGAGAAGGCGTGGCGGCGGGCCGTTGAGGAGCGGATTACCACCAACCCGATGAGGGCGGTCCGGTCGATCTATCAATGGATGATCGACATCCATGAAGACATGATCGCCGCATCGGAATCGGAACTGCCATTTGCCATACCGGTAACCCTTGATAGTTCAGGTCTTCGCGGATAATCATTGACATTATAGGGGTTTTTATCGGAAAAGAGTTACTGGAGAATATTCATTGATTACCGATCATTCAAGCAGGAGGAAAACAGATGAAAAAATTATGGTTAGCGATGACAGCCGTCATCGTGATGCTGACGGCCGGACCCGTGCTCGGTCAGGAGGCGTTCTATCCGGGGGAGGGATATGTAACGCCCAGCAGCAAAGCGACCGAGCCCTTTTTTTCGCATCAGACGCGGCAGAACGGCACTTCCGAGAATGTGAATGTCAGTGTGGTTTCTCAGGATTTTCCAAACATTGTCCTGAACGTGACCGTACGGGACGACGAGGGAAATCCCGTGACCGGGTTGACCGCCGACGATTTCACGGTGACCGAACAGGCGGGGCCCGAGCCTGCACCGGTGGATGAGACCCTGACCTGTTTTGAAGAAACCCAGCCGGAGGGAGACATTGCCTTCTCTCTGGTTTTCGATGTCAGCGACAGCATGGGATTGCAGAATCGGTTGCCGGAAGCAAAAGATGCGGCCATTGATTTTCTCAATACCACCCTGCCCGGGGACCGAGGCGCGCTGGTCTCTTTTTCCGGCTGCAATCAAACCGAAATCGTTCTGCCGTTGACCGGCGTCCGTGAAGATACCGACGGAAACGGCGCCACCGATTTTGTGGAAGCGATTCAATCGCTGACTACAAGGGATCTTACCGCTGTCTTCGACGGCATCGCCTTGGGAATCGACAGCATCAGCGAGGCATCCTTTCCCAAAGGGGTGATCGCCTTTTCCGACGGAAACACCAACGCCGATTGTAAATACACAATCAATCAATTGATTCAAAAAGCCCAGGAGGCTGGAATCCCGGTCTATACAGTCGGTCTCGAAATCGAACCCAACAGCGATATGGCCCAGCGGCTTCAGGAAATCGCAAACGAAACCGGGGGGTTTTACACGCCGGCGCCCACCGCCGCGGATATGGCCGAGATTTACCAGGACATCGCTCAAGCGATCCGTAGCCAGTATCGCCTCTGTTACACCACCCACAATCCGGTTCAGGACGGCACCACCCGAACCGTGCAGGTCACCACCGACGGACAGACCGGAACCGGCGCCTACACGGTCGGGCAGGGTCCGGCGCCGGAAAACCGTCCGCCGGTCATCGATCATACACCCCTGGATACCGCCACCGAGGGCAGGCCGATTTCCATTTCCGCTCAAGTGATCGATCCGGACGGGAATCTCAGCCAGGCCATGCTGTTCTACCGGACCTCGAATCCTGAATCCCCCTTTCCATATACTTCCATCGAAATGAATCTGACCGGCGACGGAAATACCTTCCAGGCCGAGATTCCAGCCGAGTCCGTCGGCCTTTCCGGGGTGGAATATTATCTGGAGGCCAGGGATACCCTGGATGCCCCATCTCAAGCCGGAAGCGCGGCGGACCCCTTCTTCATTCAGGTTATTCCCGATCAGCCCCCGGTCGCTGATGCCGGATCGGATATGAGCGTCGATGAAGGGGCGCCTGTGATGCTGGACGGGGCCGGTTCTTTCGACCCGAATCCGGAAGACACCCTCACCTACGAATGGGCGCAGACTGCTGGTCCGGCGGTGGCATTGTCCGATCCGACCGCCCCGCAACCGACATTTACCGCGCCGTCGGTCGGTCCCGAAGGCGCGGTATTGACTTTCGAGCTCACGGTTGGAGACGGCACCGGGTCATCCACCGACACGGTTTCCGTCACCGTTAATGATGCCCTGGCTCCTGTTGCCGATTTCACCTGGGCTCCGGAAGCACCCGAAGCCGGAGAGACGGTGAGATTCACGGATAAATCCTCGGCCGCCGCGGCGCCGATCGTCGATCGAACCTGGACTTTCGGTGAACTCGGCGCCGGCAGCGGCGCCGCCCCTGTTTTTACCTTTCCGGACAGCGGCGCCTATGCGGTTGAGTTGCAGGTGACCGACGAGGACGGCTCCACCGGTACAAGAATCCACACCATTACCGTGATCGAACCGCCCTGTGTGGAAGGCGATTGCGGAGGCGGCAGCGGCGGCTGTTTTATCGATGCT
>JAABSQ010000056.1 GCA_011390315.1 Desulfobacteraceae bacterium | reverse complement strand
ACCGGAACGGGCCCGTTCCGGTCCTTCACATGATCTGCTTTTATTCCGGGTTATTCAGGCTTCCGATTGCCGATGGCATTCAAAAGCAGGGTGATGGGCCGGCTTTCCTCGCTTTCATCGGAAAACAGAATGGGCCCCGGCCGCCGGAATTCATCCTCTCCCGGGGTGGCGGCCAGCCATTTTTCCCGCAATGCCTCCACCACCCGAAAGGCGGTGGAGTTGACATCCACCACGCTTTTTTCGATCACCAGGGCCAGTTTTCCCTTGCGTTCTTCGATGTGCATCAACTGGGCGATGGGAATGCCGATGGGTTCCCATTCGGGAAAATCCTGTTCCAGGTTTTTGATGGCCGCCATCTGACCGGTGGCGCCGTTGGCGATGAGGCTGAAAACGGTCAGCCCCAGGTTGTAGGTGTAATTGCAGTCGAAGCAGGTGGGATCGGTCCCCCGGCCGTCATATCCGTAAAAATGGGTCTGGGTTTTAAAATCGGGCACCGATTTCAGATAGATCTTTTCGACCGCGGGGGGAATCTCGTCTTCCGGTTCCACAGCCTCGCCTCGGATCAGTTCTTGTTTCAGGGTCTTCAGGGAGATGATTCCCGGCTTCACCAGCAGGTATTTTCCCTGGGGATTTTCAAAGAGAATCGGGCCGAAAAACTCGGGGTCCAGATTCGCTTTCTCAAGGGTTTTCCGGTAATAGTCCCGATGGATGCCGATTTTATAGATCCCCCTTTCCCGAAGAATCTTGAGGTAGTCGGAAACCAGGCCCATGATCACCTTGTCGGTTTTGACCTGGGAAAAGGGAAAATTGCCGTGGCTGTCCCGCTCCATCAGAAGTCCTTCCTGGAAGAAAGCCGGAATGTCGTTGAAGAGATCGTCGTCACGGGTGTTCCAGATGGAAAAGGTGCTCTCCTCGCGGGATTGGCGGGCCAGCCGCCGCAGATATTCCAGCTTGTCTTCCAGGTAGGGAAAATCTTCGTGGAAGGTGGCGTCGTGGGTGTCGTTGTACTCGGCGATGATGGTATTCAGTTTAATGATGAAGACCTGAATTTCATTGATGAATTCCAGCACCCCTTCGGGAATGACCAGAAGCCCGTAATTTTTGCCCACCGCAGCCCGTTTCACGATGGCGTTGCAGACCACCCGGGAGAGGTGGCGCAGGGTCATGCCGTAAGCGGTATAGTCCACCGTACCCTCGGCCTCGGCATTTTGAATCCGCTCCTGATCGACATAGTCGGCCAGGTCTTCGCCGATCAGGGTCATGTTGGCATGGGTCTGCAGCGCCACCTCCAGGGCCAGATGGCTGGCCACCCGGCCCATCACCTTGCAGATGTGCCAGTATTTGACATCCGAACTGCAATCGGTGGAAAGGCTGCTCACGGCGGCGGAAAAGGCCCGTGCCGCCGAATGGAATCCGAAGGACATGGCGCACAGCAGATGACCCCGGGTGTCTTTCACCTGAATGTCGCCGTCGATGGTTTTGGGAACACCGATCACCTGCACCCCGTCCGCATACATCTCCTGGGCCAGGAAAGCGGCATTGGTATTGGAATCGTCCCCCCCCACCACCACCAGCGCATCCAGCCCCAGTTCCTTGCAGGTCGCCCGGGACAGGGCCATCTTCTCGGCGGTATCGATTTTGGTTCGACCGGTCTTGATCATTGTGAAACCGCCCAGGTTGCGGTATCGATCCACCCGATCCTTGGTCAGTTCGACAGCCTCGTTTTCGATGATGCCGTCCGGCCCCATGAGAAAACCGTATATTTTGGATTCCGGATTGACCTTTTTGGCGGCGTCGAAAATGCCTGCAATGACATTATGTCCGCCCGGCGCCGGCCCTCCTGAAAAGACGATGCCGATGGTCCGCTTTTTATCGTAGTTTTTCTTGAATGCCTCGTCGGGCGAATCCACCCCCGAATCCACTCCCGAAGCCACTCCCGAAACCACGCCGATGACCCGCTGCACCTGATTGTGAATCATGTCGGGCAACTGTTTTTCGGCATCCTTATCCGGAGTGAAGGTGAATCGGGGGTCCTCCTCCAGCCGGGTATAGCGGTTTGAAAAAACCTCGCATTGCGGGGGAATATAGTTTATTCTCTTAATCAGCCCCTGGTTGGTGCTGCTGATGGCCTCTTGAATTTCGGGATTTTTCAGGATATCCTTGATGTCGTTCGGTTCTCTTTTGGGCATCATAGCCTCCGGGTAATGGTAGAGTGAGGGATCGGAATGCGCGTAATGAATGAAAGTATAGTAACGGCCCTTTCGGGTTTCTGTCAAGATCATTTCAATATACTGAAAATACAGCAGGGATCGTTCGGTTCCAAGGGGCGCCATGCCAAAAATTCTATTTACTTTATTCGACTGCCGGTATAAGTGAAAAATACCTTTCCATACCGAGCCGTCATTGGAAAGGGCATCACTCATCAAGGAAAACGAAAATGAAACCGAGAAAACAAGCGGTTGAGGTGATCTGCCCCAAATGTAAATTTACGGAGATCATCTATATGCCCAAAGAGGAACTCCCTAAGTGTCCCGAGTGCCGAAAGGCGCGCATGGTGATTCGGGAAATCCTGAGCGAAGGGAAATCTTATTAGCGTAGTCCCTTCATTTCAGCATGAATGAGGGGTGAATATGAAATCAACCAACACAAGATGAAGGAGGTAATGAATGAAGCGATGTCTTTGGAAGGGTCCGGCGCTCCTGACGGTGGTTCTGTTTGCTTTGACCGGGGCGGCCTGGGGGGCGGATATCGAACTGGCCAGAAAATCCACGGTAGAGGATATCCTCAAGCGGGGTGAGCTTCGCGTCGGATTTGAGGCCGGCTACGTTCCCTTTGAAATGACCGACAAAAACGGCCGATTCGTGGGCTTCGACATCGATATGGCCAAAGAGATGGCCAAAGCCATGGGCGTCAAATTCGTTCCGGTCAACACCGCCTGGGACGGCATTATTCCGGCGCTGCTCAGCAACAAGTTCGACATCATCATGTCGGGAATGACCGTCACCCAGGAGCGGAATCTCAAGGTCAACTTCGCCGATCCCTATATCATCGTCGGCCAGACCATTCTGCTCAACAAAAAGCACGAAGGCGACGTCAAATCCTACCAGGATCTCAACGATGCCAAGTACACGGTCACCTCCAAGCTGGGCACCACCGGGGAACAGGCGGTCAAGCGGTATATCCCCAAGGCCAATTACAAGTCTTTTGAGACGGAAACCGAGGCCTTTCTCGAGGTCCTCAACGGCAGGGCCGACGCCTATGTCTACGACCTGCCCAACTGCGTCTATCTTTATGCCCAGCAGGGCGAGGGCAAGGTGGTCTTTCTGGATGAGCCGTTCACCTATGAACCCCTGGCCTGGGCGGTCAACAAGGGAGACCCCGATTTTCTCAACTGGCTCGACAATTTTCTTCGTCAGGTCAAAAACGACGGCCGGTATGATCGAATTTACAACAAGTGGATTAAAGGCACTGATTGGATGAAGGATATTCAGGAGTAATCGCACCGACCAGGGGGAGGTTTCGACTTCCCCCTTTTTTTTGAAAAGCGCGGGAACCATGAGCCTCAATGTTAAGAAAAGCAGGTATGACCTTTTTTGGAAGTCCACCTATTTTGTCATTATCGGGGTGGGAATTCTCCTTCTCTGGTATGCGACCAAAGAGGTCGAGTATGTCTGGCGCTGGTATCGGGTTCCCCAGTATTTTATCGCCGATGTGGAGGTCAATGTTCGAGCCGAAATCGAAGGCGAAGTGGCCCGCATCGAGAGGTCCGGGGAGACGGTCAGGATCACGGTGGAGGGGCGGAGCGGCGAAAAAGAAACCTACCCGGCGCCGGCCGGGGAGGTTCGGGTTTACGAAGGGGACTTTATTTTTCCGGGGGACATCCTCGCCGTCTATGAGGAGACCCGCCCCGGTATTCTGCTTCAGGGGCTGTGGCTGACCCTCAAGGTCAGCTTTATCGCCATCGCCTTCGGTATCCTGATCGGGCTTCTGGGCGGTTTGGCCCGGGTGTCCCGAAATCCCTGCCTGCGCTGGCTCTCCATCACCTATATCGAGTTCATTCGGGGGTCGCCCCTGCTGGTTCAGATCTATCTCTGGTACTTCGTGTTCGGCACCATCATCAACAATCTGCTGGCGGAGATGGGATTTTCTCCGATCTCCTCACTCTGGTACGGGGTCGCTTCCCTGGCGATATTCGCCGGGGCCTATGTGGCCGAAATCGTCCGGGCCGGAATTCAGTCGATTCACCGGGGGCAGACCGAGGCGGCCCGTTCCCTGGGGATGAATTACATTCAGTCGATGACCCATGTCATCCTTCCCCAGGCCATGCGGCGGATTCTGCCGCCCCTGGCGGGCCAGTTCATCAGCCTGATCAAGGATTCCTCACTGCTCGGCATCATCGCGATTCGGGAACTGACCAAGGCGACCCGGGAGGTGGTCACCACCAGCCTTCAGCCCTATGAGCTCTGGTTCGTCTGCGCCGTGTTGTATCTGATTCTGACCTTTTCCCTCTCCATGTTTGTCCAGTATCTGGAAAGGAGGACCTTAATTTAGTGATCGACGTTCGGAATCTATCCAAAACCTTTCTGGCGCCCCACGAGGTTCGCGCCCTCCACAACATCAACACCTCCATCGAAGCCGCCGAGGTGGTGGTGGTGATCGGCCCGTCCGGCTCCGGCAAGTCCACCTTTATCCGGTGCCTCAATCACCTGGAGACGCCGGATGAGGGCGGTCACATCTATATCGACGGCAAGGATGTGCTCGATTCCAAGACCGACATCAACAAGGTGCGGGCCGAGGTGGGGATGGTGTTTCAGTCCTTCAACCTGTTTCCCCACAAGACGGTGCTCGAAAACGTCGCCCTGGCCCAGCGGGTGGTCCGAAAGCGCCCCAAGGCACAGGCCCGGGAAAAGGCGATGGCCCTTCTCAACAAGGTGGGCATCGGGGACAAGGCCTCGAGCTATCCGGATCAGCTCTCCGGGGGTCAGCAGCAGCGGGTGGCCATCGCCCGGGCCCTGGCCATGGACCCCAAGGTGATGCTGTTCGACGAGCCCACCTCCGCCCTGGACCCGGAGATGATCGGGGAGGTCCTGGAAGCCATGAAGACCCTGGCCAAAGAGGGAATGACCATGGTGGTCGTCACCCATGAGATGGGGTTTGCCCGGGAGGTGGCGGATCGGGTGATTTTCATGGACCAGGGGGCGATCGTGGAGGAAGGGCCACCGGAACATTTCTTCACCACCCCGGACCACGAACGGACCAAGCTGTTTTTGAGTCAGATCCTCTGATTTATTCGGCCGGCGCCAGTTTTCCGGCCAGATAGCCGTCCATGATCATGTGGATGATATGGTGGAGTACGCAGACCGCCAGGGCGATGCCGTATTCCGGAAACAGCGACACCTGAAGGATGACCGACAAGGTCAGGGTCTTTTGGGCCCCCATGAAGAGCACGCTTTCCCTTCGGCCCCGCTTCAGCTTGAAAAGATAGATCGCCAGAGCCGCCGCCCCCAGCAAACATCCGTGATAGACGAAGACCAGCAGACAGACGAGGACCACCTCCGGACCGCTGTGCAGAATGGTTTCCCGGCTCGGGGACAGGGCCATCCAGACCATGGCCAGGATCAGGCACTGGTTGACTATCTGCAGCCTCGGCGTGATTCGATTCAACGCGGATTTTCCGTAAAATTTGATTCCCAGACCGCAAAACAGCGGTACCAGCACCAGAAACGCAAGCTTCAGCATAATGGAGACTTTATCGATCACCACCTCGGTCATGGACCCGACCAAGCCCAGCAAAAGGTCCAGTGAGACCGGAATGGTGACGATCGCCAAGGCATTGGCGAGGACCGTAATGACCAGGGCATGGGCGATGTTGCCGCCGGCGGTGCCGGTCATCACCACCCCGCTGCTCAAGGTGGTGGGCATCACCGCCACCAGGAAAAGGCCGATTTTGATGCCGGCGGCCAGGGGCGTCCAAGCCACGGGAACGGCCACCAACGGCCCCATCAGGAAAATGATCCCCAGGGCCAGGAGAATTCCCTTGAAATCGGTCAATCCCTGTCGAATCTGCTCGGGCTCCAGGAGCATTCCCGAGACCAGAAAAATCACGAAGATGACGATGCTGGGGCCGTAGTGGGCCTTGATCCAGTTTCCCGATCCGGCGATGATGCCGGTGGGATCTCCTACCGTGATCAGGAAGACCGCGATCAACCCGATAAGGAACCAATATTTTTTTATCCGCTTCACCCGTATCCCTTTCATCCTGAAGGTGTCTGAAAACCTGTATCCCACCTGGCTTCCGGATTCAAGGGAGATTTCCGTTTTGCTTGACAATCGGGCGGGATTCTCCTATTCATACGAACCCAAAAAATCCCCTTGAAAGGAATGCCGGTTGCCTTTATGAATGCCCCGGGCATTTTCGCGCCGACCCATCCGCCGTTTTAAAGCGGCCGGCGCCGGGCGCAACCGGGAGTTCAAATCTTTATGAAGCTCAAGAAAATGGAAATCCTCGGCTTTAAATCCTTCAGCGATAAGTCGAGCATCGAATTCCCCCGGGGGGTATCCGCCATTGTGGGCCCCAACGGGTGCGGGAAGAGCAATATCGTGGACGCCCTTCGGTGGGCCATGGGGGAGCAGAGCGTCAAACAGCTTCGGGGCAAATCGATGGAGGACGTGATCTTTGCCGGGGCCGACGATATTCCGCCCCAGAACCTGGCGGAGGTCTCTCTGACCCTCCTCAACGATAACGGAAGCGCGCCCGAGGCCCTCAAGGATTTCACCGAAATTCAGCTGACCCGACGGCTCTACCGGTCCGGCGAGAGCGGCTACTTCATCAACAAGCAGCCCTGCCGGTTGAAAGACATTCACAATGTCTTTCTGGGCAGCGGCATGGGCGCCAAGTCCTATGCGGTGATTCAGCAGGGCAATATCGGGGCGATTACCGAAGCCGGGCCGGAAGAGCGGCGCAGTTTCATCGAAGAGGCGGCCGGCACCACCCGGTACAAGGACCGGAAAAAAGAATCCCTGCGAAAGCTGGAGGACACCAATCAGAATCTTCTGCGGGTCAAGGATATCATCGCCGAGGTGGAGCGGCAGATGAACGGCCTCAAGCGGCAGGCCCGAAAGGCGGAACGGTATAAAAACTATCGGGAGCGGATTCAGGAACTGGACATCCGCATCTCGCTTCACCAGTATGAAACCTATTCCCGGGAGATTCATGCCGGGGACGAATTGCTCAAATCCCTGCGGGACCAGGATGTTGAACAGGCGGTTCAGCTCAAAAAACTGGATGCCGCGGTAGAGGAGATTCGGCTTCGACAATCCAGGCAGAACCAGGAAATCACCGAGCTGAAATCCGAGCGGTTTCAGCTGCAACGGGAGATCGACCGGGCCGAAAACGACCTGAGCCATCTTCAAAAAGAAGGGGATCGGCTCTCCGGGGAGGCGACGGCCCTGGAAAAATCCCGGGAAGCGCTGGCGGAAAAAAACCGCAACATGATCGAGGAGATGTCGAGCTATCAGGAAAGAAACCTGTTTCTGGAAAAATCGATCGAAGAGGTGCGGGTGAACCTGAGCCGGGAGCGGAGGGATTCCCAGAACCTGCGGGATCGATTGAGCGCTCTTACCCGCGAGCGGGAGGAGGGCAAATCCCGGCTGATGGACCTGGCCGCTCAGGAGGCCCGGTACAAGAATATCCTGGAAACCACCGAAAACAGCAAGGCCCATATCGACCGGCGGCTGAAACGGACCGACGAAGAGGTCGCCCTGGGGGCCCGGCAGGTGGCCGAGGGAGAAAAGGCCCTGAAAGCGGCGGAGGAAGCGGCCGAAAACCGCAAAACGGAAATCGCGGCCGTGTCCGAAAGAATCGACGCGCTTCGCACCCGGCTGAAAGGGGTGAATCAGACCCTGGCCGATCAGGTCAAACAGGTTCAGCGTCTGGAATATGACCGAAACCGGGTGCGGTCCGATTATGCCGCCTTGAAAAAGATGGCGGAGAATTTTGAATGGTACCGGGACGGGGTCAAGGCGGTCCTGAAGCGGGAGACCGCAGAAAACCGGGTGCTCGGGGTGGTGGCCGACATTCTCGACCCCGAACCCTCCTATGAGGCGGCGGTGGAGGCGGTGCTGGGCGAGGCCCTGCAATACATTCTGGTGGCGGATCAGGACGCCGCCCGGGACGCCATCGGGTACCTTCGCGAGGGCAAAGAAGGCCGGGGCGGATTCATACCGGTCGCCGATTTGAAATCCCCGGCGGTTGATTCGAAAAATGCCGGTTTCGACGAATCGGGCGGTGAGGTTCGCCGGCTTCTGGACCACGTCACCGTAAAGCCGGGCTTTGAACAGATCGCCGACGGCCTGCTGGGCCGGGTGGGGGTGGTGGCGGACCTGGAAACCGCCTCGGCCTTGTTCAGCCGAAACGGGCGCCGGAGAACCTATGTCACCTCGACCGGGGACCTGGTGACCGCCGAAGGAATCCTGGCCGGGGGCAGCCCTGAAACCTTGTCCGGAATTCTGGCCAAGAAGCAGGAACTGAAGGCATTGGCGCAAAGGCTCGAAGCGCTGGATGAGTCCCTGTCCGGGGCCCGGAACCGGCAGAAAGAACTGGAATTCAAGATTCGAGAATTGGAGACCGACCTTCACCTGCAGACCGAAGCCAAAAACCGGGCCGTGACCGAGGAAATGGAGGACCAGAAGCGGGTATTCAAGGCGACGGAAGAATTGAAGCACGCCCGGCGTCGGTTGGAAACCCTTCAAACCGAGCAGGAACAGCTTCTCGAAGAAACCGATTCCCTGGAGGAAAAGCTGGAACAATACCGGCAGTCGCTGGCGGAGGTCACCGACGCGGTCCGAAAGGTCCAGGCATCGGTATCTCAAGTCTCCGAGAAGATCGATGCGGTTTCCGCCGAGGCCGAGGCCTTTGAAGAGCGGATCATGGATCTCAAGCTGAAGCTGACCTCCCTCAACGCCGAGCTGGAAAACAGCACCCATTCCCTGCGCCGGCTCCAATCCTTTCAGGAGGACGGTCTGACCCGTTTGGCGGAGATGGAACGGGATATCGACGCCAAAAAACGCAGACGAGACGCCTCGGCCCGGGAGATCAAAGCGCTGGAGGAATCCCTGGCCGGTCGCTATGACCGCATGAAAGGGGTGGAGGCGCGTCTGGCGGAGCGCCAGAGCGTATCTCATTCCCTGGATGAACGGCTTCAGGAGAGCGATCGGTCCATTTCCGAGGTTCAGGGCCGCCGGGAAGATCTGCTGCAAAAGGTGCGAATGCTGGAGATGGAACAGTCCCGGCGACGGATGCGGCAGGAGAATGTGGCGGCCCGGGTGGAGGAGCGGTATCACCGGCCCATCGCCGCCTTTCGGCGCGAGTGGACCGGTTTCGGCGAAGAAAAGCCGATGTCTCCGGAAAAGATGGAGGCGGAGCTGGCATCCCTTCGATCCAAAATCGACCGGATCGGCGAGGTCAATCTGGGCGCCATCGCAGAGTATGATCAGTACAAAGAACGGCATGGGTTTCTCTGCACACAGCGGGACGATCTGCTCAAAGCCATGGACGATCTTCACAAGGTGATTCGCAAGATCAACCGAATCACCCAGGAACTGTTCATGTCGACCTTCAATCTGATCAATGAAAAACTTCAGGAGGTATTCCCTCGGCTCTTCGACGGCGGCGCGGCTCAGCTGGTACTGACCGAGCCGGACAAGCCCCTGGAGACCGGGGTGGAGTTCATGGTCTCGCCGCCGGGCAAAAAGCTGACCCGGATGTCGCTTCTGTCCGGCGGAGAAAAGGCGCTTTCCGCCATCGCCTTTGTCTTTTCCATTTTTCTGATCAAACCGGCCTCCTTTTGCATCCTGGATGAAATCGATGCGCCTCTGGATGACGCCAACGTGCTTCGGTTCAATGAGTTGTTGAAAATCATCGGCGAAAATTCTCAAATCATCATGATCACCCACAAACGCAAAAGCATGGAATTCGCCGATACCCTCTTCGGCATCACCATGGAGCGTCGGGGTATTTCAAAAATCGTATCGGTCAATTTCGACCGTGTGG
>JAABSQ010000055.1 GCA_011390315.1 Desulfobacteraceae bacterium | reverse complement strand
ACAGCGTGATCGAGCACATGAACATCACCGTGCGGTTCATCTGCGACCGGGGGGTGACCCATGAACTGGTGCGCCATCGACTGGCGGCCTACAGCCAGGAATCGACCCGCTACGCCAATTACTCCAAAAACCGCTTCGGCAATGAAATCACGGTGATTCGGCCGCTGTTCTGGCCCGAAGGTTCCCGGGCCTTTCAAGACTGGAAATCGGCCATGGAAACCGCCGAAAAGATGTACATGAAACTGCTGGCGGACGGCGCAAAGCCCGAAGAGGCCCGCAGCGTGCTGCCCAACAGCCTCAAAACCGAAATCATCATGACCGCCAATCTGCGGGAGTGGCGGCATGTGATCGGGCTGAGATGTTCCGGCCGGGCACATCCGCAGATTCGAGAACTCATCCTTCCGTTCCTGGATGAAGTTCATGACAAAATTCCGGTGGTCTTCGATGATCTCTTTGAGACCTATGCCGAGGACATCGCCGAGCGTAAAGATCGACCATGATTTCCCATTCCATACCCATCGTGATGGCCGCTTTCGGCACCACCACCCGGGCCATGAACACCTATTCCTTCATCGACAAGGTCTGCAAGGACCGGTTCCCCGGCCACGATCTGTATTGGGCCTTTTCCTCTCGGATCGTCAAAGACCAGTCCAAGCAGCGCCACAACACCAATATGCAGCATCCCCATCAGGTCCTGGCCAGGCTGAAAAAAATGGGCCATGAATGGGCCGTGATTCAGTCCCTCCATCTCATGTGGGGCCATGAATTTTACCGGCTGGTGGATGAGGTGGCCGACTGCGGCATTCGCACCTCCATGGGGCTGCCGCTGTTGAGTGAGCCCAAGGATTACAAGGAAGCGGTCCGGGTGATGAGCGAAACCTTTCGGGACCCGGAGGACGAAGCGGTGGTCCTGGTGGGCCACGGCACCGATCACCCGAGCTGGTGCAGCTATATCGCCCTCAATCACATTTTTCGGGAGAAGATCGATTCCGGAATTTTCGTGGGCGTGGTCGAGGACGGATATCCCTCCATGCGGTCGGTGGTCCGGGAGGTGCGGGAAGCGGGTTACCGGCGGGTGCGGATCATTCCCTTCATGCTGGTGGCGGGAATGCATTTTGAAGAAGACCTCTCCGGCGGGAGCGGCTCCTGGCAGTTCGCGTTTGAGGAGGAGGGGATCGCCGTCTCGCTGGATTCTCAGGGGCTCGGGTTCTACAGCGGCATCATCGATCTCTATTGCCGCCACATCGAAGAGGCCTTGGACGTGATTCCCATTCGAAAACAAGACGATCTTAGATGAGCAGGTTGCCTCGGAAGCCTGCCCGGCGCCGGCACTCTCAGTCTTTCCGGGGCCAGTCGACCCCTTCCTGCTCCTCGGCGAAATAACAGAACCGATTCCATTCCAGCTCCCGGCGGCTCACCGGGCACTTCAGCTTGACCTTTTTGTCGGTGAGTCCGATCACCTCCCAATCCCCCTGTCGCGGCCCCGATTCGATGTGGATTTTCTGCCCCTCCTGAAACGGGTAGGGCGTGAAGAGGGTCACCGTATGTTTTCCCATTTCCGATGTTCTCCTTTATTTATTGTTTTTCGTGTTCCTCTTTGACCGACCCCGGCCCGTGCAGGGGCTTGAAATTCTTTCGGGTCCCGCCGCAGACCGGACAGGACCACCCCTCGGGAAGTTCCTCAAAACAGGTTTCCGGGGGCACTTTTCTTCTTTTGTCCCCGCGGTCGGGATCATAGATACATCCGCAATTGACGGTCTGACATTGATACACTTCTTCCGGTTTGGCCATGATGCCTCCTTTTTTGATGTGGGCTAAAACAGTTCGACGTTTTCTTCGTCATCATCCGCTTCCGGATGATGAAGGGATATTTCCAGGGCTTCTTCGACCGTAGCCCCGTTTAAAATGGCGTCGAACATGGCGCGATCGGCCGGAACGGTATACTTGGACTTGATCTTTTCCTGAAGACCGAACCATTCATAGGGGTTGTACAGTCGCCGGGGATCGATGATCAGTTCGGCCAGTGAGGCCAGACTGTTGCAGACATGGGTCAACCGCTGGGTCAAGAGGTCATAGAACTGAAAAGCCACGATCGCCGCATTCATTTTCTCCGAGACTGTGGCATGATTCTGAGTGATCGTCGTCTTTTCCGGGCTGTCGTCCAGGTTCTCCGCAGCTTTGGCGATGGCCTGGACATTGCCCATCATGGAGGTGAAGAGATCCGCCAGCACGGTGACCGATTCGTCCCCGTCCTTCATGGTTCTTTCGATATTGGAAGCCGCCACATGCAGCATCATCACCGTTTCCCGCACCTGGCTCCAGTCCAGATCCGGTTTGTCAGCTCTCGATGGTCTGATCGGGTCCGCCATGAATTCCGCCTTTTTTCAAAAAGGCCCCGCCTCAGCAGGCGGGGCTCGGGTTTTTTATGAAGATGAACTTACAGTTTTTCGGATTCGGTGGACAGATACCGGGATACCCCTTCGGAGGTGGGCTTCATGCCCGTGTCTCCTTTCTGCCATCCGGCCGGACAGACTTCGCCGTTTTCTTCAAAATACTGAAGCGCGTCCACCATTCGCATCATCTCGTCCACATTTCGACCCAGGGGCAGGTTGTTGACCACCTGGTGCTGAACGACCCCGTTCCGGTCGAGCAGAAAGGAGGCCCGAAGGGCCACCCCGGCTTCGGGATGTTCAATACCGTAGGCCCGGGTGATCTCATGCTTGACGTCGGCCACCATGGGGAACTGAACCGGACCGATGCCGCCTTCACTGACGGGGGTGTTGCGCCAGGCGAAATGGGTGAACTGAGAATCGATGGAGACCCCCACTACCTCGACCTGTCGTTCGCTGAATTGATCAATCCGTTTGTGGTGCGCGATGATTTCGGTGGGGCATACAAAAGTGAAATCCAGGGGCCAGAAGAAGAGCACCACGTATTTGCCTTTGAGACCGGCCAGTTTGAAATTTTCCTCGATTATTCCATTGGGCATCACCGCCGGAGCGGTAAAATCCGGCGCCGTTTTTCCTACCAGTATGCTCATGTCTACCTCCTTTGAAGCAGGGGAGTTCATTCAAGAATTGAACTGAATTCTCATATTCCGCTTTGGGTCAAATCGGGATACGGCGATCTTGTTCGACATCAGAAGGTAAGAAGGGTTCCCCGGATTTTCAAGGTGGGTAAAGCGTGTTCGTCAAATACGCTTTAATTCGCGGTTTCTTTGGATTCGAGAATTTCCTGCCGCAGCAGCGCCATGGCTCTGAGTTTTTCGGGATGATCTCTGAGGGTATCGGCCAGGCGAAGGATTTCCTCATACAGTTCAGGGCCCAGAATGGATTTGTTCATCTCCAGGTAGGATTGCCGGTTTTTTTCCTGCCGGTGTTTGCGCTGCCAGGAAGAGGTCCAGAAATCGGACAGGTTGTCGATCAAATGGTTTTCGGCGATTCGGTTCCACTCTCCCTTATCGAACCAGATGCCGCCGCATGCGGAGCATCGTTCGAGAAAAAACGGGGGATCCAGGTCCACCCGGGCGCGGATGAGCAGCCCATGGCCCAAAGGGCAGAGGCCGGTCCGTTTGTCCGGATCAAAGGGCAGATCGGCGTCCGGTTCCAGGGACGGATTTTCAGTGAATACGCCGTCCTGGGAATCCATTTCTTCCCGGGTAACCCACATGCCCCCGCAGTCGGTGCATGAATAGGGTTGCCGGACGCGGCTCTCTTTGGTCGGAAGGGGACGGATCAGAACGGAATCTTTACATTTGGGGCATTTCATGGGTGCGCTGTTCCTCTTTGGAATGGCCTATTGATGAAAAGTTTTTATTATCCCCTGTCCAATAACTCTATCATTTAACCGGATAGCCTCATTTCGTCAAGAACTTATCCGAACTACGCCTCTTTCCACCCGGCTTCGCCCACCAGCGGTACGAACCGTACCGAGGTCAATCGCTCTTCTTTGACTTCGGATTCCCCGGTCCGCCTTACCCGCAGCAATTCCTGAAACTGCTGGGTCGACCCGACCGGAATCACCAGACGCCCCCCGATGACCAGCTGGTCCACCAGAGGCTGGGGAATATCAGGGCTTCCGGCCGCCACCACGGCGGCGTCGTAGGGGGCATGCTCGGGCCAACCCTGTGTACCGTCCCCGTACAGCACATGGATATTGTCATAGCCCAGACGATGAAACCGTTCTTTCGCCGTCTCGGCCAGGGTCTGGTAGCGCTCCACCGAGTATATCGCCTTTACGATGCGGCTGATGATGGCCGCAGCATATCCGGAGCCGGTGCCGATATCGAGCACCCGGTCCTGGGCGGATAGTTCCATCGCCTGAATCATTAAAGCGACGATATAGGGTTGGGAAATGGTCTGGCCTTCGCCGATGGGCAGGGGCGAATCGTTGTAGGCCAGGTGGGCCATGTCTTCGGGGATGAATTTCTCCCGCGGTACTTCCGCCATGGCTTCCAGAACAGCTTTGTCCCGAATGCCCCTTCGTCTGAGATGATTTTCAACCATCTTTTCTTTTTGTTGCGCCAACCGGGTCATAAATATCTTCCCTTCCGTGATGGTCCACCTATAGAGAGGCCGCTGTTACACTGCAAACGGTTTCAAATTTCGATTCCACAGAAGTAAAACAAAAGACCGGGAAGGAATAAATAGGGTGATTTCGGTATATCTGATTACGAATTCCTTTAGGGATAGTGTTTCCGAAGAAAAACGGCCCGGCAACCCTCCTGGTTTTTAGAAAAATAAAAATGGAGACGCAAGGGGGGATTTCCCTCGTACAGGCATCTTCTACCCGGTTTCTGCCAGCCGTTTACCCCTTTTCCCTTATTTAATTTCCAATGAATCGGGTGCATGTTTAGATCACAAACGACATGCCCTTGGTGTTCATCGGTTTGTCCTGAGCGGAAGGCATGTTTTAATCAAAAAAAGAAAGGAAGGTAATGCCATGCTAAAATGGGCCGTTATTTTTTTCATCGTCGCGCTTGTGGCGGCACTTTTCGGTTTTACAGGAATCGCCGGCGCCGCGGCTGGAATCGCAGAGATTCTGTTTTTTATTTTTCTCGTACTCTTTGTCATTTCTTTGATCATGGCTTTCACAGGCAACAGAAGAAGCCATACCTGACGGGCGAGGTGATGTCCACATTTTCGTTCGACATCCATCTTTGATGTGAAAGAGGACCAACAAGTGGGTCCCTGTCTTCTGATGATCAGGTTTCGGAAGACAGGGACCTTTTTTGATAAAATCGGAAACATCATCTGCGAATATTATGCTCGGGTGGCGATAGGGGAATAATCCAAGGTGAACCCGAAGAAAGGACGGGTGGAAACATGAAAAGCTCCCTTTGGATAATCGTCGTATTGGTAGCGGGTTTCCTTTTTACAGGACCCGTTTTTACCGACTTCGGGAAAAGCCGTGCCCAAAAAGAAGCGGTCCCGAACGCTGAAAAACGAAAGAATGTAATCCGAATGCGGGCGAGCGATTTAATGGGTGAACAGGTCCGGAACAAAAAAGGCGAGGAATACGGGACGTTGGGGGATATAATTCTGCATAATAACGGAACGATCGATTATGTCATTCTTCTTCACGGCGGCATATTGGGTCTCGGAAAAAAACTGGTTCCAATCCCGTGGAAACGAGTTCTGGACACCGAAAATGAAGGTGCTCTGATTATCGATGTGGATGATGAACTTTTAAAGAACGCCCCCAATTTTTCAGAAGAAGAATGGGAGAAATTTGAGAAAGACGAATGGAACGAAGAGATAGAGAAGTATTACGGATACTGATAACGGTATCCACTCGGCCTTCGACTCGAAAATGGATCACCGGACAGGAAGAGAATTGCCGGAAGAAAAGTCATTCGCGATTTCGGCTTTTCCGGTGAGGCGATAAAAAATATCTGAAAACACCTGATTTCCGGAAAGCGATATACCACCGCAGCCTGAAAAAGCGCCTTTTCACCCGTGCCGTCTCTTTTCGGATATTGGTTTCCGAAAAACAAAAAGAGGTGATGCATATCTCCGGCCTGACATCCCACCGAAAAATACAGGGGCCCACGCCCTTTTTCAGGAAAATACAATTCCTCGTAAAAAAAGGCTTCTCTTTTTTCAGGGCTTTCTGAACGTCTGCGGATACATCCGCATCCAGCGCTAAAACATAGACCATATCCCCCAAAGAAATCAGAGAATCCGGGTCTATATTCCGGCAACACAATCCCTCGCATCGGTTATTGCAGATTTCCAACAGCGGTCGGGCCGCATTCTGAAGATCGACTTCTGCCGCTTGAACATCGCGGCAAATTCGGTCCAGGCATCTCCGGCCGGTCGGATCGAGATCCACGATGATTTTTTGGGCCTTGTAAAATTTGTATTTGAGGGACATGCTTTTTTCTATTCCGATTTATTCTCCGAGTCAACCCGCCCTGAATCCCGAAAACAATCCTGTATTTACTTTACCGTCCGGCTTGAAACCTAAAAGTGTGATCGATTCCTTTTCAGTCTGCTTGACAGAGTAAATGGCGGATGATAGCGATATTTTTAACATAAGCCACAGAAAGCGTTCAAAAACGGCGTTTTTTCAGGTATACACCTAACGACGGTTCAAGTATTAGAAAGAAAGGCTTTGATCATCGTTTCGGCCAAACCTGAATGACACAGAGATGGCCAATACGGTGATCATGGCCGCAAGAAACAATATTAAAACCCGTAAAAAGAGGAGAAAAGGTATGCCGAAATCCCGCAATTGTATCCCGATGTTGGTTTTCCTGATGATTGCCGTTTTTATCTTTTCGTCCGCCGTTCAGGCCGCCGGCATGGTGCTCAAGCTCGGCACCTCGACCCAGCCCAGCCACATCTATAATCAGGCTGCGGAACACTTCGAAAAGATCGTGGAAGAAAAGACCGGCGGGGCTATCGACGTCCAGGTCTTTCCGGCGGCTCAACTCGGCTCCGAACGGGATATGGTCGAAGGGCTGCAGCTCGGATCGCTGGAAATGACCCTGACCTCCACCGGCCCCCTGGGCAATTTCGTCCCCCAGGTCAAACTGTTCAATCTGCCCTTTCTGTTCAAAGACCGGGAACAGTGTTATGCGGTTCTGGACGGCGACATCGGACAATCCATCGCCGATCTTTTTCCTCGGGTCGGTATTCGATCTCTGGGCTGGTATGAAAACGGGTTTCGGAACATCACCAATTCTCGAAATCCGATTCAAAAGCCGGAAGACATGAAGGGGCTTAAAATCCGGGTGATGGAAGACGATGTCTTTATCCTGACCATGAAAACCCTGGGCGCCAGCCCTCTGCCCATGGCGTTCGGCGAACTCTATACCGCTCTGGAACAGGGTACGGTCGATGCCCAGGAAAACCCCCTTGCGGTCATTCACTCCTCCCGGTTCTTCGAGGTGCAGGATTATCTCGCCATGACCGGTCATTTTTATTCCCCGGCCATGCTGCTCATCAGCAATATCACCTGGAACCAATTGTCCCCGGAACACCGGAAGATTATTACCGAAGCAGCCGCCGAGGCCAAGACATATGAGCGAAAAATATCCAAAGAAGCCGATGAAAATCTATTGGCCGAACTCAAAAAGGAAGGAATGGAGGTGACCTTTCCGGACAAGGAACCGTTCATCAGTGCCGTAGCGCCGGTATATGAAAAGGAGTCGGTCATAAAAGCCATCGGCGGCGGAAATGCCGAAGAAGGTCAGAAGCTGATCGACCAGGTCCGAAACGCCACCCGATAGGAGCCCCTGATTTATTCACCCGGTTCGGCCGGTTTTATCACGGCCGAACCGCTCATCATTCCCCGCAGATTAGAGAAAATCGATAGGACGGAAACGTTCGGTCACGGAACAGGAATTATTCTGTCGATCCCCTTTTCCGTCAGGAAGGGGAATCGGCCGGATCGGCAAATGCGGCATTGAGGTGATTTATGTTTTTTCGGATTTTCGATCGCGCAGTTAACTGGATTTTGGCTGTTCTCATGCTCGCAATGGTCGTGATCATCGCCGCCCAGGTCTGGTTCCGGTTCATGCTGAATGACCCGCTGGCCTGGTCTGAGGAGGCGGGCCGTTATCTCTTCGTCTGGATCTCTTTTGTGGGCGCAGCCGCCGGTGTGCGGTATCAGGTGCACCTGGGAATCGATCTGCCGCCGCTGCTGCTCTCGGAAAAAGCCTGCCGGGTGGTGGTGGTCCTGGTGAATCTGATCATTCAGGTATTTCTGGTGGTGATCGCCTACTGGGGAATCCGGATCCTCGGGATAATCAAATTCCAGGTCTCTCCGTCCATGCAGATCTCCATGCTCTACCCCTACCTGGCCGTACCTGTGGGCAGCATTCTCATGTTGATCAATTCGCTGCGGATCACCGTGGCGACGATTGCCGGCCGAACCCTGGACCCGGAGGTGTTGGTTTGACCGCCATACTTTTTTTGGTGCTGGTGGCCTGTTTTATTCTGGGAATGCCCATTGCCTTTTCCCTCGGGGTGGCGTCTGTGGCCACCCTTCAGTTCGGATCCAACCTGCCCATGACCCTGGCGGCCCAGCGGCTGTTCACCGGCGCCGACTCCTTTCCGCTGATGGCCATTCCCTTTTTCATGCTGGCCGGTGAATTGATGGAGTGGGGCGGCATCTCCCGCCGGCTGTTCGACTTCGCCCATGCCCTGGTCGGGTTCGTGTACGGCGGCCTGGCCATGGTGGCGGTGGTGGCGGCCATGTTTTTCGCCGGCATCTCGGGCGCGGCTGCGGCGGATACCGCGGCGGTCGGTGCGGTCTCCATCCCGGCCATGATCCGCAAGGGGTACAAAAAAGGGTTTGCCGCGGCGGTGCAGGCCGCGGGCGGGTCCATCGGGGTGATCATTCCGCCCTCTATTCCCATGATTATTTTCGGCGTGGTGGGCGGGGTCTCTATCGGCAAGATGTTCATGGGCGGGTTTATTCCAGGGGCGATCATCGGCGGGGGGCTGATGCTGTCGTCTTATTTCCTGGCCAAACGGGCCGGATATGAGAAAGAAGAGTTTCTCGGGTTCAAGGAAATCGTCCGCACCTTTTTCGGGGCCCTTTGGGCCTTGCTGATGCCGATCATTATCCTGGGCGGTATTTTGGGCGGTATTTTTACGCCGACGGAAGCCGCGGTGGTGGCCGCCCTCTACGGCATGATCGTCGGGTTTTTCATCTACCGGGAACTCAAACTCAAAGACCTGCCCCGGATCTTCGCCAAGGCTGCCATTTCGACCTCCACCGTGATGCTGCTGATCGCCACGGCCAGCATCTTCGGCTGGATCATCACCGCCGAGCGGGTCCCCCAGAATGTGGCCGCCTATCTGGTCACCCTCACCGAATCCCGGGCCGTGCTCTACGGCTTGATCCTGATCTGTCTGCTGGTGGTGGGCACCTTTATGGAAACCTCGGCCTCCCTGATTATCCTGACGCCGGTGTTTCTGCCCGTGGCGGTCAAGTTCGGAATCGATCCGGTCCACTTCGGGGTGGTCATGGTCACCGCCCTGGCCATCGGCATGCTGACCCCGCCGCTGGGGATCTGTTTGTTTATTTCCTGTAATATTGCGAATATTCAACTATCGGAAATCATCAGGTTTATTCTGCCCTTTCTGATCATTATGATCGGATTGCTGCTCCTGATCACCTATATACCCGCTCTGGTGATGTTTATCCCCAATACGTTTGCATAAGGAAAAGAGGATTATGGCAGGTTTCACCATACCATTCGACGGTCGCCCCTGTACAATCGAGATTCCGGATAAAAATCTGGCCGAAATTCTCGGTCCGGTTCAGGGGGAACCCTTGTCCGACCTGGACGGCGCCATCGAGCATGCCTTGAATCACCCCATCGACCAGGCGCCTCTGGAGACACGGGTCAAACCCGGCGATCGGGTGCTGCTGGTCTCAGACGACATCACCCGCTCCACGCCCGCCGACCGAATCATTCCGGCGCTTCTGGCGCGGCTCAACAAGGCCGGGGTTCCGGACGCTCAGGTCTCCTGCATCATGGCCCTGGGCACCCATCGGTATATGACCGAGGCGGAGCTTCGACAAAAAGCGGGGGACGCGGTCTTTAACC
>JAABSQ010000054.1 GCA_011390315.1 Desulfobacteraceae bacterium | reverse complement strand
AACCCCTGTTGCCGGCGTGAAAGGCCGGTGTCCTGGACCAGGCTAGACGATGGGGACGGATGTCAAAGTGGGCCGTGTTGGGCTCGAACCAACGACTCTCTGCTTAAAAGGCAGATACTCTACCGACTGAGTTAACGGCCCGTAGCAGCGATTCCCGCCAAACGAAAAATTATTTATACTCAGAACGGATCGGGTTGTCAACAGAAATTTGAATTCGAAAATCTTTTTTTTCAACTTTTTTTCCGGATTTTTGTATCCGCTTGAATTAAAAAGCAATTCCCTCTTATTTGCGCCAGAACTCCGGCACCAGCAGAATGATCACCGTATAAATCTCCAGCCGGCCCAGCAGCATGCACCAGATCAGAAGCCACTTGCCCGGGGTGGGAATACCGGCGAAGTTCTCGGCCGGTCCCACCATGCCGATGCCCGGGCCGATATTGCCGATGGTGGCGGCCACCGCGCCGAAGGCGGTGAGCAGATCCACCCCGATCCCGGCCAGAAGCACGGCGCAGAGGCCGTAGAGAAGCATATACAGGGCCAAAAACCCGAGAACACTGCGCATGACATCTTCGGGCACCGATTTGCCGGCGATCTTGACGTGGGTCACCGCATGGGGATGGATGAGCGAAAACAGCTCTTTATAGCAATATTTCAGGCAGAGCATGATCCGCAGGCACTTCATGCCGCCCCCGGTGGAGCCGGCCGATCCGCCGATGAACATGCAGATCAGCAGAATGATCTGGCTCATGGCCGGCCACAGCTCGTAGTCGGCCGTGGCATATCCGGTGGTGGTCAGGATCGAGGCGATCTGAAAAGCCCCGTATCGGACCGCCCCGCCGATGGTGTCGTAGACCGTGCCGAAAATATCGAAGCTGACCACCGCCGTCAGCACCAGCACCAGGCCCAGAAAAAACCGGCATTCCGAATCCTTCCAGAAGGCCAGGGGCTCCCCCCGGAGCACCTGGTAGTGAAGGGAAAAATTGATCCCGGCAAACAACATGAAAACAATGAAGACGGTATCGAAATAGACGCTGTCGTAATGAGCGATGGAGGTGTTCTTGGTGGAAAACCCGCCGGTGGGCATAGTGGTGAAGGCGTGGTTCAGGGCATCGAAAAGGTCCATGCCGCCGATCATGAGCAGCGCCACCTGGGCCGCTGAAAATCCGGCATAGACCTTCCAGAGGATCATGGCGGTGTCGCGAATCCGGGGCTTGAGCTTGTCCGGCACCGGGCTGGGCACCTCGGCCTTGTAGAGCTGCATGCCGCCCACCCCGAGAAAGGGCAGGATGGCCAGAGAGAGCACGATAATCCCCATGCCGCCGAACCACTGAATGATCGACCGCCAGAAGAGCAGCCCCTTGGAGATCGACTCGATCTCCGTCAGAATGGAGGAGCCGGTGGTGGTGAACCCCGACACCGATTCGAAGAAAGCGTCGGTAAAGGGCCCGAATTCACCGCTGAAATAAAACGGCAGGGCCCCGAAAAAGCCCACGCCGATCCATCCCAGGGCCACGATGGCCATGCCCTCCCGCTGGCTGATGTACTCCGCCTTTTCCCCGGTTCTGGAAATCAGGCATAGAAATCCGCCCGCGGCCACGGTGATGCCGATGGACTTCAGATTCGAATAGACGCCGGCTTCCCGGTAGATCAGGCCCACGATCAGGGGCAGGAGCATGAACAGGCCCAGAAAAAAGACCAGCACCCCCACCACATTGAGGATGGTGCGCCAGCGCATTTAGAAATACTCCAGTTTGACCGCCAGGATCTTTTCGATCTTGGAAATGGACTCCCGCTTGGAAAAAATGACGATGCGGTCGTTGGGTTCCACGATGCTGGCGCCGGTGGGAATGATCACACGCTCACCCCGCAGAATGGCGGTGACCAGCACCCCCTTTGGAAAATTGATGTCCTTGAGCGGTTTGCCGACGATATCGGCTGTTTCCATAGCCACCGCCTCCATGACCTCGGCTTCCTCGCCCTTGATGGAGATCGCCGATAATACCTTGCCCCGGCGGATGTGCTGCAGAATGGAGTTGATGGCCGACAGCCGCGGGTCCACCACCTGTTCGATGCCGATGGTCAGCATCAGCGGAAAATAGCTGAACTTGCTGATTTTGGTGATGCTCTTTCGAGCCCCCAGCCGCTTGGCCAGGAGTGAAGCCAGGATGTTGGTCTCTTCGTCGTTGGTGAGGGTGACCACCAGATCGACATCCTGTATATTCTCCTCCCGCAGCAGGTCCTGATCCGACCCGTCGCCGCACAGCACCACCGTCTTGCGGAGAATATCGGCCAGTTCGGTGCATCGGTCGGCGCTCTTTTCGATGATCTTGACCGAGAGCGATTTTTCCTCCAGCCGCTGGGCCAGCCGGGTGCCGATGCGTCCGCCCCCGATGATCAAGATCCGTTTGACCGGTTCGCCGTGCTTGTCGAAAGCCTTGAGGGTATCGAGCATCTGGCCTTCTTCGCTGATGAAATAGACCAGATCTCCGGCCTTGAGCCGGTCCTTGCCGGTGGGGATGATCAGCTGTTCTTCCCGAAGGATGGAGGCGATCAGGGGCCGCGCCCCCTTGATCTTGCCGCCGAGTTCATGAAGCCGGACCCCGACCAGCGGGTTTCCTTCACCCAGGCGAATGCCCACCAGCTTGACCCGGCCGTCGGCGAACTCGCCCACATCCACCGCGCCGGGCACGGCCATCAGTCGCTCGATGGTCTTGACCACCTCGATTTCCGGGTTGATGACCGTCTCGATATGGGGCGGATTGTCCCGAAAGATCTCATGGTAACCGTCATAATCGGCATCCCGGATCCGGGCCAGCTTTTTGGTGGTGGGAGAGAGGGTGTCCGCCATGAGGCACGCCACCAGATTGGTTTCATCCCGATTGGTGACCGCCAGAAGAATCTCCGCCTCTCGAATGCCGGCATCCTCCAGCACCACCGGACTGCTGCCGGAGCCGAGAATGGTCTGCGCGTCGATACTGTCCGATACCCGGCGGATGGCCGCCGGATCGGTGTCGATCACCACCACCTCTTTGTTTTCCCGAGTGAGGTGGCTTGCGATATGGAACCCGACCTCGCCGGCCCCCACGATGATGATCTTCACGTGGCAACTCCTTCATTCCATGGATTGGCTGAATCGGGGATGGGTGTACTATAGCCGGTGGGATGTGTCAATTGCAGACTTGCTCACAGAAAACGGATCACCAGAATCAGCACCGCCACCGCGGGCAGCGCGATCCGATCGCGCCGGCGCCAGGACAGATCCGGTCCGGTGCGGTCTTCGGAATAGCAGCGGGCCTCCATGGCGATCACCAGTTCGTCTGCATCCTGGAATATCCTGCGCATGAGCGGAACGGCAAAGACGGTCAGCCGAAAGACCGGATTCCGGCGGGCCTCGATCCCCCGGGACCGCTGGGCCTCGCCGGTCTCCCGGGCCTGATGGGCGATCACCGGAATAAACCGGACCAGCAGGCTGAACATGGTGGCCACCCGCTTTTCCGGAATCAGGGGGACCGGGCCCAAAAGCCGGATAATGGTAGCCCGGACCTCCGAAGGACGTGTGACGGCCACAAAGAGCAATCCCCAGAGAACCACCACCAGCAGCCGGCCGGAGACCAGCAGCCCCTCGTAGATTCCTTCCCGGGTCACCGTCACATCCCAGACCGACCATACGGGGGTTCCCGGTGCTGACAGGGCCCGAGTCAGAAACACCACGGCCAGCAAAAACAAAAAGTATCGAATCTCTCGAATAATTGCGGACAGGGATAAATGAACGGTCCGAAGGGCGGCCCCGAAAAGCAGAAGCAGGATGGCCAGACCGGAGATACCCGCCCCCAGGCTGCCGATGCTGATCAAAATCAAAGAAATCAGCTTGGTGCGGGGATCCAGCCGGTGAAGAAGGGATCGGCCGGACCGATACCCGAAGGCGGTCAGCTCAGCCATGAGTCGAGCGGCAGCCCCTGCCGGGAGGCCCGGGGTTCCCGCACCCCGAAGGCGTCGATCCCCTTGACCGCGGCTGCAGGCGGACCGTCCCGAAGAATGCGTCCGTCTCCCATCACCACCAGCCGGTCGGCATGGGCCAGGACCTTTTCCAGATCATGGGTGGTCAAGATCAAGGTGTGGCCGTTGCGGTGAAGGGAAAGGACCTGTTCCAGCACATCCCGCACCCCGGGGTAGTCGAGGTTGGAAAAGGGTTCGTCCAGAACCAGAATGGGCGAGCGCATGGCCAGAATCCCGGCGATGGCCACCCGGCGCTTTTCCCCGCCCGAGAGCAGATGGGGCCGTTGGTCGGCCAGATGGGTCATGCTTACGGCGGCCAGGGCCGCAGTGACCCGGTCGTGAATCTCGGATCGATCCAGGCGAAGGTTCTCCGGTCCGAAAGCCACATCATCATAGACCGTCTCCCCTACGATCTGTGCGTCGGCGTCCTGGAATACCATCCCCACCATCCGCCGGGCCCGGGCCGGGTCCTTGGCCACGGAGACGCCGTCCACCCGAACCCTGCCGGTCCGGGGCGGGATCAATCCGTTGAGGTGCCGCAGCAGGGTGGTCTTGCCGCACCCGTTGGGACCGGCGATGACCACGAATTCCCCCGCCTCCACCGACAAATCGATGCCGGAAAGGGCCGGGGCGCCGTCGGCGAACCGGTGGCGGAGCCCCTCAACCTCGAGAATAGGCATCCGCGCCCGTATCCTGAAATTTCCCCTGAATCACCGGCCGCAGGGTTTTGGCGATGGGAACCGCCGCGATGATTTTGAGAACGTCGCCCGGCAGAAACGGAACCATCCCCGCGGCCGCCGCCTTGGACCATTCCATGCCGGTCACCACCTTGAGCCAGGAAACGCCGCAGGCATAGAGCACCGCCGTGCCGCAGATCATGGCCAGGACGTCGAACGGGATGCGTCCCTTGGACCGTTCGGCGACAAAGCCGATGAGAAACACCACCGGAAGGTAGCCGATCAGATACCCGCCGGTGGGCCCGAGAATGCGGCCGATGCCCCCGGCCCCGCCGGCGAACACCGGCAATCCCAAAGCCCCGGCCAGAAGATAAACGCCCACGGCGGCCAGTCCCCAGCGGCTCGGAACCGGCCCGACAGGGATGGCCAGATAGGCCCCGGCGGCGATCAGGGCCGCGAAAAGCGATGCGTACACAGTCATGTGAAGCTGTTGGGACTGGGTCATACAAATACCTCCAAAAAATCCATCCGCCCCGCATTCTTTCAAAGGTGCGGGGCGGGGTTGCGTTGAAAATCAGGGAATATCCAGAAAACAGTCTCCGTAGAGCACCCGCCGAGTGCTGCCGTCCGCCTGCTCCAGAATCAAAGCCCCGTCCGGGGCCACATCCACGGCCCGGCCCTCGTGGGTATCCGATGTAGTGATGATCCGCACCTTTCGGTTCAAAGTCAGGGTGTAGGCCTTCCATTCCTCCACCACCCTGTCGTAATCCAGGCGGGCCATGCGGTTCTCGAACCGATCCAGAAACTCGGCCAGCAGTTCTTTCCGGCTCTGCCGAGGCGGGATTATTATTGACGTTGATTCCCATGCCGATGTTGACGAAGGAGACCATATCGGCGTCCACCTCCATCTCCGAGAGCATGCCGGTGATCTTTTTCTCATCCACCAGCAGGTCGTTGGGCCACTTCACCCGGGCCTTCACCCGGTAGCTATCGTTGAGCACCTCGGCCAGGGTGAGCGACGCCGCAAAATTGATCCGGGAGGCCAGCACCGGCGGAATCTCCGGTCGAACGACCACCGTGAAATAGAGCCCGCCCGCTTCCGATAGCCAGCGCCGCGCTAATCGTCCCCGGCCTTTTGTCTGACGCCCGGCCGCCACCGTGGTGAAGCCGGGACAGCCCTTTCGGGCCATTTCCCGGGCGATATCCATGGTGGAGGTGGTTTCGGGATAATAGTGGACGGTCGCCTCCCGTCCGCCCATCTCCCAGGGATAGGGCACATCCGGCGAATTCAGGAGCCGGTATCCTTTGGGCGTGGATTCGATTTCGTAGCCCATCTCCTGAAGCTTCTGAATATGTTTCCACACCGTCACCCGGGAGGTGCCCAGGACTGCGCTGAGGGCTTCCCCGGAAACCACGTCCGGAGCGGATTTGAGCTGGTTGAGAATTCCGGCTTTCATGAGGATTCACCCGGTTTCAGGGCACAACTCGGGGTCGCGCCGATGTCGTTACTCATCAAAGAAGACTTAGTTAACGAAACAGGGGTCGGATGTCAATGATTAAAAAAAAAGGCGCTCCCCTCCCCCGATTTCAGCCATTGCGGAATGGCTCCGGAAAAAATCGAAATCAAAACTCGGTGATCACCTTGCCGGTGCAGGAGGATTCGTATCCGGGCACATGTGCGTAAAATCTTCCTCGAAAGACCGCTTTAAAAATTTTTGCTGACGAACCACATGAGTGAATTCAAGCACTTTGCCGGCTTTAGGTGCGAGCACCGGAAATAAGAAGAAATAGGAACCCTCCGTCGGAATCCAGCCGGTTGACAAATATCCCACTTTTTTTTAGTATCTTCGATAATCCCGATAAAAATTATAATTACGGTGTCCATTTGCCCTTTTCACCGCTCTCGGACCTTCTTGCATCTGTTCTGAACGCTCCCTGCACGTTCATTCCGACGCACCGGCATTTTTTATCGTTTCCTATGGTAAATATTTCACTTACACGGAACATGCTTTTTACCTACAAAAGGGATAAATTTTAATTCCCCCACATCGCACAGAGAAAGGAGCACCGCATGAGAAGCACTTTTGTCGCAGGAATCCTGGTTTTTACCGTCCTTTTAGCCTTCAGCACCGTT
>JAABSQ010000053.1 GCA_011390315.1 Desulfobacteraceae bacterium | reverse complement strand
GCACCGTTTCCAGCGCCCAAACCTATCCGAATCAGTCCATCACGTATCAAATACCTTTTAAAGAAGGGGGGCCCTCCAGCGTGGAAGCGGAACGGATGCTGCCATATCTGAAAGAAAAGCTGAACACCGATATCAACCTGGTCTACCAGGCGGGCGCGGGCGGGGCATTGGCCTGGGCCGAACTGGTGAAGCAAAAACCCGACGGATATTTCATTTCCGGCATCAACATCCCCCACATCATCCTTCAACCCCTGGCCCGAAGCGGCGCGGGTTACGAAACCGATCAGATCAAACCGGTCGTTTTTTTCAACTCCACACCCACCGGGGTCGCGGTGCATCAAGACGCCCCCTTCCAAACCCTTGATGACCTGGTCGCCTATGCCAAAGAAAATCCGAATCGGATACTCTGCGGCGGCTCGGGCATGTGGACCGGCTACCATATGGCCTATCTCTTATTTCAGGAAGCGGCCGGGGTCAAAATGCTCTACATCCCGAGCAAAGGCGACAAGCCGACCACCGAAGCGTTTATGGACCGCAAAACCCGGGTGCTCTGGACCAATTCCTCGAACCTTTACCAAAACAGAGACCAATTGAAGGTTCTGGCATTCGCCTCTGAAGAGCCCTTTCCCCTGATGCCGGAGGTCCCCACCTTTCACCAGGCCGGCTATGATATTACCGTGCCGATTTACCGGGGCATCGGTGTTCCGCCGGAAACTCCCGATTCCATCGTTTCCGTTCTGGAAACAGCGTTTCTGGAAGTCGTCAACAATCCGGCGATCCGATCCGAAATTCAGGCCGACGGGGCTGTTCCGATTTCCATGGATGCCAAGGCGGCTCAGAAATTCATTCGGCAAAAGCGGGATGAATGGGCGCCGGTGGTCGAAAAATTCAAATGAGACCGGCGGAACAGCCGAGGCGCGGAGCGACTATGAAACTCAGAACCAAACTGATCAGCGGGTTCATGGCGGTGGCCGTGATCGTGCTGGTGATCGGATTCGTCGGTTGGCGGGGCATGAGCCGCCTGCACCGGTATCTCAAGGATGTAGAACAGGTCCGGATTCCCGGCAATACAGCGATCGCCGAGATCAACCAATCCCTGCTCGAAATGGAAGCCGCGATCAAGGCCCTGTTGAACCCCGATCAGACCGCCGCCGCCATGAAAGCGCAGTTCGCCCGCATCGATTCGGCCGAGCGGCGGATCGAACAGGCCCTTGAAATCTATGGTTCCCTTCCCAAAAGCGAACCGGAGAGAGCGGTGTTCGAATCCCTGGCGCCGGCCCTGGCAACCCTGAAGGAATCCATCGAGACCTATCTGGACCTCTCCCGAGCCCTTCTGAAGACCGGCATCATCAATCCCGCCCGGACCAATATCCGGATGGTTGAACTTCAAGACGACCTCAATGACTGGCTGTTTCAATTGGTGACCGATGTATTCAATGAATCGGAAATATCGGTGCCCACCACACTGGCCGAAACCGTGGCCGGACGGCGGCTGGCCGGGTTTTCCACCGACAGCGCCTCATTGAATGAAAAAATTCGGGAACTGGCGGATGCCGCCGAATCTCTGGTCTCCTCCGCGCAGATTATTCAGTCGTTTTCGGACACCATCGGTGAAGAATCCGCCCGGTTTGCGGTGCAGATGATTTTCGCCAACCAGCTGATTCCGGCCATGGCGGACATGGCGACGCTGATCGACGACATGGAAAATCAGATCGCGGAGCCGGTTCAATTATACCGCCGAATGAACGATTTTGAAAAACAGCGGATTTCCGAACACCATGCGGCGGTTTCGGCCGTCATTCAAGATCTATTGACCGAAAACAACCGGGCCGCACAAGCCGGCAACCGCCGCATCGACCGCGGGGTTAAACAATCCAACGCCATTGTCCTCACCTTCATGGTATTGGGGACCGCTCTCGCTGCGACTATAGGCCTTCTGCTGAGCTTTTATTTGTCGAAACCGATTCATCGGGTCGCCCGGGGTCTGATTCAAAGCGTGGGGTCGCTCAAGGCCTCTTCGGGCCATTTCGAGTCGGCCAGCAAAACCCTGGCCGACGGTTCCTCGGAACAGGCCGCCTCTCTGGAGGAATCCTCCTCGTCCCTGGAAGAGATATCGGCCATGACCCAGAAAAACGCCGAAAAAGCGGATGAAGCGACCATTTTGATTGAAGAGGCCGATGAGACGATCCATCGGTCCAATCAAATCGTCGCCGATCTGACCGCCTCGATCTCCGAAATTTCCTCCGCCAGCAAAGAAGCCCAGAAGATTGTGAAAACGATCGACGAGATCGCCTTTCAGACCAATCTGCTGGCCTTGAATGCGGCCATCGAGGCGGCCCGGGCCGGCGAAACCGGGGCCGGCTTTGCGGTGGTGGCGGATGAAGTTCGAAATCTGGCCCTGAGAGCGGCGGAGGCCGCCACCCATACCTCCGAACTGATCGAGGGAATTGTGGGCAAGATCAAGGACGGCGCCGCGTATGTACAAAAAACCAATTCAGCATTCGGAGAAATCGAAATCAGCTCCAGGAAGGTGGCGGCGATCGTCACTGAAATCGCGGTGTCCTCCAAGGAGCAGGCGGAGGGCATTGAACAGATCAATCATACGGTGGCCGAAATGGACCGGATCACCCAGCAGAATGCGGCCAACGCCGAGGAAACGGCATCCGCCTCCCGGGAGCTTCGAAGCCAGGCGGATCAGTTAAACCGGTTCGTCGAAAAACTCACCGCCATCGTCGGTGCGAATTCACGTCACGCCGTCTCATCGGAACCGGACACGGATTCGGAAACGTTCACCACCCCCTTGCTGCCGGAGGATACCCACAACGCGATATCAAACCACAATGAAAGAGAAAAACGGAAGGTCGACGAAATAGAACTTTTCTGATACGTAATTCCGATAAAAGACACCATCGGGAATTCGTATGATGAAGCCGGCACAATCCAAAACGCCTCCCCGCAGTGCTGAAATCAGGAATCCAGGCTGGATTTCGGTCGTCATGCTTTGCCTGTTCAGTCTCATCAGCATCCTGCATGCCGCCGATGCATCGGCCAAACAGGGGGGGTGGCAGGCTGCCACCACCGAATCCCGGGAGCTTCTTGAATCGGAACAGTATCGGGGAGCGGAAACCGCCGCCAAGAAGGCGGTCCGGCTGGCTCAGCGCACCTTCGGACCCGGCAGCCCGGAAATGGCCGATTCCCTCCTTCTGCTGAGCGGCATCTATGCCCGACAGCGGATATTCGTCAAGGCCGAACCCCTTCAGCGCCAATCCCTCAATATCATGGAAAAGCGGCTCGGGATGAATCACCCCGACCTGCTGAAATACTTAGACGCCCTGGTCGTCACCTGTGCCCGGCAGGACCGGTATGAAGCGGCGGAGCATTTCCATACCCGAATCCTCAGCATTTCGAGAAAAGAGCTGGGCGAAGAGCATCCGAACACGAAAAAAGCGAAGGCTTACCTGGATACTCTTCGGCG
>JAABSQ010000052.1 GCA_011390315.1 Desulfobacteraceae bacterium | reverse complement strand
GCGTTATCAACATCATCACCAAGAGCGCCCGAAATACTCAGGGCGGGGAGCTGACCGCCCTGGCCGGCACCGAAGAAGGGATCGGAACCCTTCGCTACGGCGACGTGGTCGGCTCCGACGCCTTTTACCGGGTCTATGCCAAATATTTTGTGCGGGGCAAGCTCTTCGAGGAGGAACGGGATATTCAGAATGACCCCTCCAAAAGCGACTGGCACGCCGGCCGGGCCGGTTTTCGAATGGACTGGAGACCCCATGAAGGGCCGAACACCTATACCTTTGAAGGGGGCGGTTTTTACAGCCAATATGATAATGAGTTGGATCGGATTGTTCTGACACCGCCCTATTTTGTCGAAGAAGAAGACACCGCCCGGGCCGGCGGAGGCCATTTTCTGAGCCGCTGGACCCACCGGGTTTCCTCGACCTCGTCCACCGCCCTGCAGTTCTTCTATGATTATCTGAACAAGGATTTCGACGGCGGCAATGTGCGGACCCATACCGCCGATTTCGAGTTTCAGCACCATTTTCGGTTTATGGAGCGCAATGATTTGATCTGGGGGCTCAACTGGCGGTTCATCTCCGACCGGTTCGATGAAAGCATCGATATCAGCACCGATCCGGCGTCGGAGGATTATCATCTTTTCAGCGCCTTCCTTCAGGACCGGATTCTGGTTTTTCCGGACCGGTTCAGCCTCATCCTGGGCGCTAAATTCGAACACAACGAGTACACCGGACTGGACGTACAGCCCAGCGCCCGGTTTCTCTGGACGCCCCTGGAAAGGCATACCTTCTGGGGGGCGATCTCCAGAGCGGTCCGGGTCCCGTCGCGGATCGAGCACGACGGGGTGATCAGCGGGTTCGTGTTTCCGCCGGAGGATTCGGGCTTAGACCGGCCGGTGGTCCTTCAGCTTCGGGGGGAAGGCGGGCTGGAGCCGGAAACCCTCATCGCCTATGAACTCGGCTACCGGTTTCAACCGGCCAAACCCTTTTGGCTCCATATCGCCTCCTTTTACAATGATTACGACCGGCTGATCGCAGTTCGGCTGAATGAGCGGGTTTTACCCGAAATCGGGGCCGACAACCAGGTCATCATTCCCACCTATTTCGACAACAATTTCTCCGGCGAGTCCTACGGATTCGAGGTTTCCGCCTTCTGGCAGGCCACCGATATCTGGCGGCTTCAGGCGGCCTACACATTTCTGGAGACCGAACTCCACCAGAAAATCCCCGACGTGGATGCGGGGTTTCAGAACATTCTTCTGTTCGAAGGGGCCAATCCTCGAAACCAGGTCTCGCTTCGCTCCGATCTCGATCTGACGGACCAGCTGGAATTGAACCTCTGGTACCGGTATGTGGACCGGCTTTCCGAAAACAATGTGGACAGCTATTCGACCCTGGACGCCCGTCTGGCCTGGGCCCCGCTGCCCGATCTGGAACTGGCGGTGGTGGGGCAGAACCTGTTCGAACAGCGCCATTCCGAATTTTCGTCCCTGGAAGTCGAACGAAGTGTCTATTTCAAAGCGGACTGGTTGTTTTAAGAGAGGTTATCGATGACAGCACTTCATACGGCGCCCTTGGGAAAGCCGGGGAGGATACTGCTCTTGGCGATGCTGATCCTGCTTCCGGCGGGTGAGATTCAGGGCCAGCCCCAGGCCGGTTCCGAATATCAGGTCAAGGCCGCCTTTATTTATCATTTCGTCCGGTTCACTCTGTGGCCAGAGGAGGCTTTTCCGGAACCGGACAGCCCACTGGTGCTCTGCCTGATCGCCTCCGATCCGGATGCGGATGTTCTGCTGGCCCTGCGGGACAAAGCGGTCCGGAATCGCAGGCTGGTGATTCGAAATCTGACCTCGGAGGCGGATATCCCCGGGTGCCATATTCTCTACCTGGCCACTGAGGATTCGGAGACCATCCGCAGGGGGCTGGCTCTGGCCCGGGGCCATTCGATTTTGACGGTGGGAGAGACCGCCGGGTTTATTCGGATGGGCGGGATTATCAATTTTTTCGAACGGGAGCAGCGGCTCCGGTTTGCCGTCAATCTGGAGGCGGCCGAGGCCGCCGATCTGAAGTTCAGCTCTCAGCTTCTGATGTCCGCCGAAATCGTTCAGGGGGCGCCCTGACATGTCATTTTTCAGCCCCTCCATCAAACAGAAGCTGATCTGGATTATCCTGTTCACCACCGGCATCACCCTGCTGCTGGCCTCCATCGCTTTTGTCACCAAAGAGATCATCACCTTTCGCCAGAACCTGGTCAAGGACCTCTCCACCTTGGGCCAGGTGGTGGGAATGAACAGCGAAGGCGCCCTGGTTTTTGATGACCGATTCACCGCCGAGCGGCATCTGGCCGCCTTCAGGACCCGGCCCGGCATCGTCTTCGCCTGCATCTACAAGCAGAACGGAAAGGTCTTCGCCACCTATTCCATTCCCGGCTTGGAAAAAACCGTCACTCCGCCCGGGGTGCAGGGCACCAGCCATTTTTTCGATCCCCATTACCTGCACCTGTTTCAGCAGATCTTCGTGGACAAGGAAATGATCGGCACCATCTATATCCGCCACGATCTCGGGGAAATGCGCACTCAGCTTCAGCAGTATCTGGCCATCGTCGGGGTGATCATTCTGGTGGGTTTTTCCGTGGCGCTGATTCTTTCTTCATTTTTGCAGCGGATCGTTTCCGTGCCGATTCTGAGTCTGGCCCAGACCGCGCTGACCATTTCCCAGGAAAAGGACTATTCGGTCCGGGCGGAAAAACACAACCGGAACGATGAAATCGGGGTGCTCATCGACGGGTTCAATGAAATGCTCAAGGAGATTCAGTCTCAGGAAAAGGAACTCAAGGAGCACCGGGAACATCTCGAAGACCTGGTGGTAAAGCGGACCGCGGCCCTTCGCAAAACCAACACCGCCCTGCGGGAAGCCAAGGATGCCGCGGAGACCGCCAACCGGGCCAAGAGCGAGTTTCTGGCGAACATGTCCCATGAAATTCGAACCCCTATGAACGCGGTGCTGGGGTTTACCGAAATCCTCCACGGAATGGTCAAGGACGAACGCCAGAAAAACTACCTGGAGTCGATTCGAACCAGCGCCAAGAGTTTGCTGACCCTGATCAACGATATCCTCGACCTTTCCAAGATCGAGGCCCGAAAAATGGAGCTGCAATTCGAACCGGTGAACCTGGGGGCGGTGTTCGAGGATATCGAGCAGGTCTTTTCCATGAAAATCAAAGACAAGGGCCTTAAACTGATCATCGATATCGCCCAGGATATCCCCAAACGGCTGCTGCTGGACGAGGTCCGGCTGCGCCAGATCATCTTCAACCTGGTGGGCAATGCGGTCAAGTTCACCGAAGAAGGATACATCCGGATCGCGGCCCAGAAGATTCAGCGCCCGGATCAGAAGGAAAATTCGGTGGACCTGATGCTGACGGTGGAGGATACCGGTATCGGCATCGCCGAGGACTCGGTGGACAGAATTTTCGAGGCATTCAAGCAGCAGGACGGCCAGAGCACCAAACGCTACGGCGGCACCGGCCTGGGGCTGACCATCACCAAGCGGCTGGTGGAGATGATGGACGGGGCCATTTTCGTCCAGAGCCGGGTCAACAAAGGCAGCCGGTTCATGGTGGTGCTTCGGGATGTGACCGTGGCCGGAGACGGCGGAGAGGGCCGGGGGGTCAAAGTCTCCGAAGACGAGAAGATCGAATTCGAACCGGCCACCGTGCTGATCGTGGACGACATCGACACCAACCGGAACCTGGTCAAGGCCTATTTCCAGGATACCCCGCTGCGGTTTCTGGAGGCCGAAAACGGCCAGGAGGGCATCCGCAAGGCCCGAAAGCACCGTCCGGATCTGATTATCATGGATATCCGCATGCCGATCATGGACGGATGCGACGCCACCGCCCTGCTGCGCTCCGACGAGATCCTTCGGGAGATTCCGGTGGTGGCCCTGACCGCCTCGGGAATGAAGGGGGATCATGAACGGATCATCGCCTGCGGCTTTAACGAGGTGCTGACCAAACCGGTGCGGCGGGTGGATATGATACGGCAACTGGCCCCTTTTCTGCCCCATCGAATCGAGGCGGTGGAGGTCCGCCCCCGGGAAACGACCGAGGTATCCGGCGCGGTGGAGGCCCTCTCCCCCGAGGCTCTGGAAAAGCTGCCGGATTTGATCCGGGTACTGGAAAACCGGTGCGCCAGGCTTTGGGAAAAAGCCCGACAGACCGGGTTCTTCGACGACATCGCCGAATTCGGGCAGCTCATGAAAAAGCTTGGCCATGCCTACTCGGTGCGGCCGCTTCAGGAATTCGGAAACCGCCTGAACACCCAGGTCAGCACCTTTGATATCGAACAGATAAACAAGACCCTGGAAGCCTATCCGGATCTGATTAAAGAGATCAAATCCATGCACCGCGAACACACGGAGGCGCCGATCAATGGCTGAAGAAAAGGAGAAAAAATACAAGATTCTCATCGTGGATGACGTTCCCAAGAATATCCAGGTGGTGGCCAACATCCTTCAAGGAGAAGGGTTCAACATGGCCTTTGCCCAGAGCGGCCCCGCAGCCCTGGAGATGACCCGGTCCACCGCTTTCGATCTGGTGCTGCTGGACATCATGATGCCGGAGATGGACGGCTTCGAGGTCTGCCGCCAAATTCGGGGGAACCCGGATACCCGGGACATTCCGGTCCTGTTTCTCACCGCCAAGACCGAAACCGAGTCCCTGGTGAAGGGGTTTGAAATGGGGGCCATGGACTATGTGGTCAAGCCGGTGAATGAGGCGGAGCTGCTGGCCCGGGTCAAGACCCATCTGGAGCTGTACCGCTCCCGAAAGGCGCTGGAGGCGACCAACAACCGGCTCAAGGCCGAGATCATCGAACGCCGCCGGGCCGAACAGCGGTACCGGTCCATGTACGAAAATGCGGTCCAGGGGATGTTTCAGAGCACCATTTCAGGGAAGATCACCCATCTAAACCCCTCCTACACCCGAATCCTGGGCTATGACTCCCCCGAAGAGGTGCTGGCCCTGGAGGATGTGGCGACCACGTTTTACGAAGACCCCGAAGATCGGGCCCGCATGATCGAGGCCCTGAAGCGAAGGGGAATACTGACCGATTATGAGCTCAAGATTCGCCGAAAGGACGGCGCCCCGGCCTGGATCATGGTCAACGCCCGACTGACCAAAGACCAGGACGGCCGGCCCATGATCGAGGGCATCGTCATCGATCACACCGCCCGAAAGGAGGTCGAAGAGGAGCTTCGGCGCAGCCGGGAGCAGTTCCGGTACCAGGCCATCCACGACAACCTGACCGGGCTTTACAATACCCGGTATCTGTACCAGGCCCTCAAAAAACTGGTCGCCGTCAGCGCGGAAAAGAATCTCCCCTTTTCCCTGATCTTCATGGATATCGACAACTTCAAGCGGGTGGTGGACACCTACGGCCACCTCAAGGGCAGCCAGACCCTTCAGGAACTGGCCGGCACCATTCAGGGGGCCCTGGCCAAACCGGCCTACGGGGTGGCTTACGGCGGGGACGAATTCGTGGTGGTGCTTCCGGGATACGACAAAGACCGGGCCTTGGAAAAGGCCGAGGACCTGCGGGTCCGGATTCGGGAAACCCCTTATCTGACCCACCACGGCCATGAGATCTATATTCGGGCGAGTTTCGGTCTGGCGACCTATCCGGAAGACGCCCGGGACGTCAACGGTCTGCTGGCGCTTGCGGATCAGGCCATGTTCCATGTCAAAGAAGAGGGCAAGGACGCCATTCGCGCCAGCAATCCGGCTGAAACGGTCTCCTGACATTCACTCGATTATCTGAAATTCCGAAGGAGAAGCAGCCTATGAAGAGGATACGAACGGCGGTGGTCATCAGCCTCTGGATCTGCCTTCTGATCTCGATGAAGCCGGCGGCGGCCCGGGCCGCCGACCCCGACTCGAAAGCGGCAGACGCACCCTACGTGAACCGGGAAGTCCTGGTCAAATTCAGGCCCGGCACGGCCGAATCCGACAAGGACCGGGTGCGGAGCCGGTTCGAAGCCGAGGTGATCAAAACCGTGCGAAGCATCGGCCTGGAGCACTGGGGGCTTCCCGACACCCTCACCACAGACGAAGCCCTGAAGGTTCTCGAGGACGTTCCGGAGGTGGAACATGCCGAGCCCAATTATCTCTACACCCCGATGTCGATTCCGAATGACCCCGATTTCGACCGGCTCTGGTATCTCGACAACCGGGGGCAGACGGTCAACGGAACGGCGGGGCTGCCCGGTGCGGATATCGCGGCCCTCGAGGCCTGGGATATCGCCACCGGCAGCCCGGACCTGGTGATCGCCGTGATCGATTCCGGGGTCGCGTTCGAGCATCCCGACCTGATCGAGAATACCTGGATCAACCCGGGCGAAATTCCCGGCAACGGGATCGACGACGACGGCAACGGGTATGTGGATGATGTCCATGGCTGGGATTTCGTGAATGAGGACGCCAACCCCTCGGACTATTCCCGGGATCTTTCCGGCGACGGTCACGGCACCCATGTGGCCGGGATCATCGCCGCCCATGGAAACAACGGACGGGGCGCCGCCGGGGTGATGTGGCGGGCGAAGATCATGGCCCTCCAGATTTTCGATCTGTTCGAGACCAGCTCGTTTCTGGACGCCATCATTCAGTCCATCAACATCATCAGCGCCATCGAATATGCGGTGGACAACGGGGCCCGCATCATCAACTGCAGCTTCGGGGGGCCGTCCCCCAGTCAATTCCAGCGCGACGCCTTCCGCTATGCCGACGAGAACGGGGTTCTGGCGGTGGCGGCCGCGGGAAACGAAACCAACGACAACGACCGGTTTCAGACCTATCCGGCGGGATATCAACTGCCCAACATCATTTCGGTGGCCGCCACCAATGAAAACGACCGTCTGGCCGCCTATTCCAACTACGGGGCCACCGTCGATGTGGCGGCCCCGGGCGGCAGTATCGTCTCCAATATCTTCAGTACGGTGCCGCCCGATCGGGTGGAGCTGTTCTCGGAGGATTTCGAATCGGGGGACGACCGCTGGGTCAAGCAGGCGGTGCATGAAAGGTGGTCCCGGGTATTCGATCCCGAATTCGGCTCCTGGGTCATGCAGGATTCCGAGGGGGAGTACGCCAACAATGAAAATTCATATATTCAGACCCGGAATCCCATCGACGCCGATAATTTTCGCGGTCTCCACATTCAGTTCCGGTCCCGGTTCCGGCTGGAGGAAAATTTCGATTTTTTGTTCATCGAAGGCTCCACCGACGGAATCAATTTTTCCATCGATTTTCCGGTGACCGGGTTCGTCACCGGTTTTTCCAACGGGATTGAAAGAATTCTGGGGTGGGGCAGCGAAGACGAACTGGGGGAGGCCTTTTACCTGCGGTTTCGGCTGGAAACCGACGAGTCCCGCACCTTTGCCGGATCGGTCGTGGACGATATCATTCTTACCGGCATTCGGTGGGAATTCGAAGGGGATGAATACGGGTTCAAAAGCGGCACCTCCATGGCCGCGCCGGTGGTGGCCGGCATCGCCGGGCTGGTCTGGTCCCACCGGCCGGAGCTGACCCATCTGGAGGTGAAAAACGCCGTTCTCAACGGCGCTGAACCCCTGGCCTCCCTGGAGGGGCGGGTTCTCACCGGGGCCCGGGTCAATGCGGCCCGGGCCCTGACCGCCTCCACCGAAGAAGTGTTCATAGAGCCGGAGATCGTGGATGAAGAGGAGGGCGGCGGCGGGTGTTTCATCCGTTCTCTGATTCCCTGAAACCCCTGTTGCATTCTTAAGGGAAAAAGCTTACTACAAGGCTGAAATGCCCATGAATTGAATCGTACTGAACCATCCGAACCGGACCTTCACGACGGGAGTGATGATGCGAAGAGTTGCCGTCTGTTTGCTGCTGATCATTCTGGCCGGGTGCGGCCGTTATCAATATGAGGACATTATCGCCTCTCAAGCCGAGTCGGTGCGTATCGGCCCTCTGGCGGTTGAAGAAGCCCCGGGCCGGGATTCTCCGTCCACCGCCGCCGAGAAGATTTCATTGGCCGAAGCCATTCGAATCGCCCTCAAAAACAACCCGGAACAGCACATGGCCCTGGCCCGCATTCAGCAGGCCGAAGCCGCCCTTCTGCAGTCGAATGCGGCCTTTTATCCGGCCCTGGGGTTTTATACCGAATACACCCATGCCGACGCCCCCTCCGTTTATCTTTTCAAAAAAATCGACCAGCGGGAACTGCCGCCCGATGCGAATTTCAATTATCCCGGTGAGCTGGACAATTTCGAAACCGGCGTCACCGGCAGGCTGAACCTTTTCAACGGCGGTCGGGACTACCTCAACCGCCGAATGGCCCGGACCGGCCTGGCCATTTCCCGGCTGGACCGGGAGAGCGTGGAAAACGGGCTGATCGCCTCGGTGATCGGCAGCTATTATGATGTGCTGGCGGCCGGGGAGTTCATCCGCATCTCCCGCGAGTCCATCGCCACCGTTCAAAAAGAGCTGGAGATGATGCGGGTGCGGCTTCGCGGCGGCAGCGCCCTGAAATCGGATGTCCTTTCGCTGGAAGCACGGCTGGCCCATTCTCAGGAAGAGCTGGTTCAAAGCCGCAACCGGTATCAAACCGCCCTGACCGCCCTGGCCACCCTTCTGGGGATCGATCCGAGTGCGGAACTGGTTCTGGAGCAGCCCGACCGGTTGCCCGCCGCATCCTTTCCACAGGCATACGACCGGGGCCTCGATTATGCCCTGGCCCAACGTCCCGACCTGAAACAGATGCGGACCAACGTTGAAAAGGCGGCCATGGCCGTGGATGCGGCCCGCAGCGAGTACCTTCCCCGGGTGGACATTCAGGCCAGATATTATCTGGACGACGAATCGATGGATTACGACACCGACCGGGAAAACTGGATGACGGCGGTGATCCTCAACTGGGACCTCTTCACCGGGTTCAGCACCCGGGCCGCGGTGAATATGGCCTCGGCCCGACTGGCGGAAACCCTGGCGGCGGACCGGAATGCCCGGTTGTCGGCGCGGATGGATGTCAAAACCGCCTATCAGAACCTGGAAGCGGCAGGCGCCCGGCTCGAGGCGGCCCGGCAAAGCGCGGCCTCCGCCGAGGAATCCCTGGCCCTGGTCCTGAAGCAGTTCGAAGGCGGATCAGCCACCATCACCCGGTATCTTCAGGCGGAGCTGGACCGGAACCGCGCCCGCATCCGCGCCACCGCCGCCTATTATGACCGGCAGAAGGCCCTGGCGGAGATCGGCAGGGCTGTGGGGTACTGGGCCCAGGCCAAAGGGATCGAGCCAGAGGGCTTGAGATAGAACAGGAAGACGGGGAAAATCCATGAAAACAATGATCGGTTTCATAATCTTGACCCTGGGGGCCGGTTTTGTTGTCGGGCCGGCATCCGCAGCCGAACCCGATGGGGTAAAAACGGCGGAAGCGGAAAAACAGATGATCACCGAATACTACGAGGCGGTCGGAACGGTGCGGCCCCGGGTGGAGTCGAACATCGAGGCCCGGGTTACCGCCCAGGTGCTGGATGTCAAGGTGAACCCCGGGGATGCGGTCCAGAAAGGGGATCTCCTGATCTCCCTGGACAGCCGCCAGTCGGAATCCCGGCTCGACCAGGCCCGGCAGGGGCTCAAAAGCGCCCAGGCGGCCCGGGAGCAGGCCCGCCAGTCGGTGATCGCCGCCGAAGCCGGCTTTACACAGGCCGAAGCCGATTTCAAACGGATTCAGAATTATTTCGAAAGCCAGGCCGCCACCAGCCGGGACCTGGAACAGGCCCGGTCGGCCTACCTTCAGGCCAAGGCCAACCTTCAGAGCGCCAAAGACGCCCTGGCAGGGGCCGAAGCCGGGATTCAGCAGGCCCGGGAGGTGATTCGTGAAGCCGAGATCTCCCTCGGCTACACCCGGCTGCTGGCGCCGGAATCCGGGGAAGTCCTTCAGCGCCTGGTCGACCCCGGCGACATGGCCATGCCCGGCAAACCGCTGCTCAAGCTTCAGACCGCCGGCGCCCTCCGCCTGGAGGCCTATGTGCGGGAGGGCTTGATTCGAAAGGTGACTCCCGGAACACGCCTGCGGGTCAATATCACCCCGCTCGAGGAAACGGTGGAGGCGGAGGTGGAGGAGATCGTCCCCTATGCCGACCCCCGGACCCGCACCTTTCTGGTCAAGGCCTCCATCCCGAGAATTTCCGGGCTGTATCCGGGGATGTTCGGCAAGCTCCTGATCCCGGTGCGCGAGCACCAGGTGGTGGTGATTCCTCAGGAAGCGGTCCGGCGGGTGGGGCAGCTGGAGCTGGTCCGGG
>JAABSQ010000051.1 GCA_011390315.1 Desulfobacteraceae bacterium | reverse complement strand
TGAATACCGATCCGGAATGCGAACGGCGGCTTTTCGAGGATGCCATGGCGGACGTAACCCCCATCGCAAAGGAGAACAGAGCCTATCATTCCTGTAAATGCATGCTGCCGGCCCAAGCGGGCACGGAACTCGATCCCGAAGCCGATGTGGTCGCCCGCCTGGAGAAACTGGTTCAATACGGCCACGGATTCGTGGTCTCGGACACGCCGGAGTACATGGAAGGCCGGGGCGACCATATCAGCCCGGATGTGACCCGTCGCCTTCATCGCGGAGACATTTCCATTCAGGCCCATATCGATCTCCACGGGCTGAATGTGTATGAAGCCCGGGAGGTGTTCGAGGAATTTCTGGAGGAGTCGATCGCCTCGGGCAGGCAGGCGGTGGCGGTGATTCACGGCCGGGGTCTCTCATCCCCCGTGAAGCCGGTGCTTAAAACCAAAGTCTGCCGCTGGCTCACCCGAGGGCCCTGGCGAAAATATGTGGTCGCCTTCGCCAGCGCCGGATCCTGCGACGGCGGCGCCGGGGTCACCTATGTGCTGCTTCGCCGGCGGCCCCTCACCAAACGGTACCGCCGAAGGCGCACTCCACGACACACCTCGGAAATCATCCCCTGAAATCATCCACTGTAATCATCCCCCTGTAATCATCCCGTGATCCCTTCCGTTGTTTTCGGGGGCGGCGCTTCGCCGCCCCCTACACCAGTTTATCGATCAACCAGTAAAACACCATCCCCGCCAGCACCGTCCCCCCCAGGGATCGGGTGATGATCGCCACCAGAAAGGTGGGCAGGGCAGTCAGCAGCTCCGGAGAGGTGACGTCGAATTGCCGCGGGGCGCCTGAAGTAAACAGGGCCGGGGCCAGGAGCGCGCTCAAAATGGCGGCCGGAATCAGGTCGAGCCATTCCACCAGAATCTGCGGAGGTTTTCGCCGGGCCAGAAAAAAGATGGGAATCCAGCGGGGCAGGTAGGTCACCAGGCCCATTCCCGCAATCAGTGCCAGATAATCCAGGTCGGTCATGCCGCCTCCTTTTCGATACGCCGCTTGAGGATCAACCCGATGGTGGCGCCCAGCACCGAGGCGGGTAGGATATACCCGTTGCCCGGCAGAATCAGGGAGAGGATCAGGGCGAAAAGCCCGGTGATCAGGGCGGTGGCGATGTGGATTCGGGCCCGAAGCTGATAGATCAGGAGGCAGATGAACATGGCGATCAGCGCATAATCGATGCCGAAGGCCTTTTCCGGAATAAACTGCCCGCCGTAACCGCCCGCCACCGTGCTGATGATCCAGACCAGATTGGCGGTCTGGTTCAGGGCGATGGACCGGTTCAGGTCCCAGGGCCGGTCCGGGGACTGTTCCCGCAGTCGGGCCAGATTGACGGCAAAGCTTTCGTCGGTGATCCCGTAGGCGAAGAGGGTCAGCTTGAGCCGGTTTTCACCGGTAAAATAGACCGCCAAAGAGGAGCTCATGAGCAGATGGCGCAGATTCACCACAAAAGTGGTCAGGATGATGGAAACGGCCGCAATCCCGGACGAGAGCATGGATACCGCAATGAACTGGGCGCTGCCGGCGAACACGAAAACAGACATCATACCGATCTCCAGCGGGGTCAATCCGGCCTTCTGGGCCAGCACCCCCAGGGCCAGCCCGATGGGAATGTATCCCAGGCAGATGGGCCAGGCGGCCTTCATCCCCGCCGCGATCCAGCCGTTTCGTCCATCGGGTCGTCTTCGAGTATGTGAAAACCGCTTCATGAATTTACCTGGGAGAGTGCCCTGTGAGTTCCCGGTCGAATTTTCAGTCCGGCATCCTTTTGGAGAAGCCCGAAAATAAAAATTGCCTTCATATCAAAAATTTTGTTAATTAGGAATGGAAATACAACAGACCACGCTTCAGAACAACATAAGGAGGAACCGGAACATGTCGGACGGACTGGATGTGATTATTGTGGATGATGATCCCATCACCTGCAAAATGTTGACTCGTGATATTGAAACTTTCTACACATGGGGCCGTGTGGTTCCGTTTACCGACCCGGAAGCGGCCCGAACCCATTGCACGGAAGCGGAAATCGGGATCGCCATATTTGTGGTGGATGTCTTTCTCGGGGAACAGAGCGGCTTCTTTTTTCTGGATTCGGTGGAAGAGCGATTCCCTTCGGTCTATGAAGATACCATCGTGATCAGCGGCAACGCCAGCGAAGAGGTGGTGGATATGTGCGTCGCCTCCGGCGTGCATTACCTGCTGGAAAAACCGGTCAAAAAATATGCCCTGCAACTGGCGATTCGATCCATTGTGAACAAATACCTGCGGTTTTCCAAAAAGCTGCTGGAAAATCCGGAATTCGCCGGCATGGCGGCCAAACTATAAAAAGAAGGAAAAAACCTATGTTCCAACGTATCGAAGACAGCTCCGGAAAGATTCTCGCTTTTAAACTGACCGGAGACATGGACCGGAAGGAGACCGACAAGATCAGTCGAATTCTGGAAAAGGCCATTCAGGAAAACGGAACGATTCGGCTCTTCCTGGTCATGGAGCATTACAATACCATGAACAGCGCAGAAGCCCTTTACGAGGATCTGCGGTTCGCCAAAATCCATTCCGACCATATTGAACGGATGGCGGTGGTCGGCGACCGCACATGGAAAAACACCTGGGTGGCGCTTTTCGGGCTTTTCGGCAGCATCGATACCCGGTATTTCGACAACACCGAAATGAAAGCGGCCCGGGAATGGGTTCGTGAATAAGACTGAATTATATTTTTTTTATTGAATTTTATAAATTTTTTGTATAGAATTGCAATAAAGATTAACGGATAAAGCGTTTCCCCGAAACCGGCGGGTTCTTCCTGCCCCGTTTTCTGAAGTGAACCAGAGCCGATGCTGCCGAATGCTTGTAGCGCTCTCGTTCCTTGCGACTTCTCGAATCTCCTTCTTTCGATTGCTTCCGCGACCTCTCGCATCCATACTCCCTTTAGCCGCCGCCCGGGCAATATGGCGTTTTGTTTCAGGATCATTTGACATATTCACCCGATCAGGAGGGCATGATGAGGTTGAAATTCTATCCACAATGCTTCCGGCGGTTCCGGTGACGCTGCCGGAAGCATTGGAAAAGATGAACTTACCGCCGGTGCCAGTTTCATCAACCCGATACAGAAGGGAGGACATCCATGAAGAAGCAATTGATCAACTATGAAACCTTTATCCGCATCACCAAAAACATCTCCCACTCCAAAGACCCGGAAGAGGTGGTTCTGATGACCGTGGAGGGCATCAAAACGGCTTTGGATGTCAAGGGATGCACCCTGTTTCTCATCAACAAGAAATCCCAGGAGCTGGAGGTCGCCGCCTCTTACGGGCTGAGCGATGAATACCTCAACAAGGGGCCTCTCAGCGCCATGCAGTCGATTTCCGAATCCCTCAAGGAAGGTCCGGTCGCCATCTACGACGTATCCGACGACCCGAGACTTCAGTATCCGGAAGCGGCTCAAAAAGAAGGAATCGTTTCCATCCTGTCGGTTCCCCTCATCGTGGGCGGGCGCCTGCTCGGGGCCCTTCGGGTGTACACCGCCGAACACTGGGATTTTACCCTGGACGACGTCAATTTTGTGCAGGCCCTGGCCCAGGTGGCCGGCATGGCCATCGACATGTGCCGAATGTACCAGGGCCAGAAAGAGGCCATCGATGTGCTGAAGCGGATGCGTGAGGCCCATACCACTCGAACCAAAAGACGAACCCCTTATGAAGGCGTGCCCACCAGCGTACCGCTGGAGGAATACGGCAGAAAAGCCTCCTGAGACAAGCACCTCGCCCGACATTCCGCACCCGGTGTAAGGGCAGGCCTCCGTGCCTGCCCGTTGCCGGGCAGGGCCTTCATTTTTTCAACAATCCCGCCTTTTTGTGAAAAATTCCTTGTTTTCTTTTCCGCCCGCCCTCCAAACTGATTTGGTGCCGTCGCCTTCTTATGGTAAAATGGCTTTGATTTCTTCCTGTGATTCTTCGCCCGGAACGTCATCTTTTCGAACCGGGGTTTTCTGTTTTCAACCTGAGAAAGGAGGGGTTCGATGCACGAGATTCTGCTGGTGGACGACGATTCCTTTTTTCTCAAGCAGATGGTCAAGGACCTCCAGCGTTCAGGCTACCGGGTGCGAACCGCCGAAAGCGGGGCCTCGGCCATGGACTTTCTGGCGCGGCGCCGGTTCGATCTGGTCATTACCGATCTCAAGATGGAGTCGGTGGACGGATTTGAAGTCCTGCAAACCGCCAAGACGATCCATCCGGTCACCCAGGTCATCATTTTTACCGGATACGGAGATCTTTCCGCGGCCGTCAAGGCGCTTCGGCTTCATGCCGACGACTTTATCCTGAAATCCTGCGATCTGGAAGAGCTCTGGTTTCGAATCGACCGGTGCCTCGACCATTCCCGCCTGAAAAAGCAGATTCGGGATGCGGAGCAGGCCCTGGTGGAAGCCAATGCCGATCTGGAACAGAAGGTGCGACAGCGAACGGATGAACTCGAAACCCTGAACCGGACCCTGCAGCAGACCCATCAGCGGATGGTGACCGAATGCGACCGGAGAACCGCTCTTTCCAAACGGCTGATCGAGCTGCTGGAAATGGACCGTCGGCAGATCGCCCGGGAACTCCACGATCAGGTCGGTCAGTCCCTTACTTCTCTCAAAATAAATCTTGAACTGCTCCTCTCCTCCGCCGATTCGGCCGAGGTTCCGCCGGAATGGACCGATCGAATTCAATCGGCCCGAAACCGGGCCGTCCAGGCGATTGCCGATATCAAAAACCTCTCCCATGGTCTGCGGCCCTCTCTGCTCGACTCTCTGGGCCTGCTTCCCGCGCTCAGGGAACTGTTCCATGACATTCAAGACGAAACCGACATTCGAATCGAATTTTTCAGCGATACCGCTCCTGTACATTTTAATGAAGAAAAAGAACTGGCTCTCTACCGGATTATCCAAGAAGCGGTGAACAACGCCGTCAAACATGCCGACAGCCCCACGCTTCACATCTCCCTCATTCGAAAAGGCGGGGAGATCGTGTTGAGCATCGAAGACAGCGGCGCCGGGTTTTCGCCTGAAAAAGTGCTGTCCGATCAAAGCACCGCCAAACCCTTGGGGTTGGTCATTATGCGGGAACGAGCGGTTCAGGCCGGCGGGGATTTTTTAATTGAATCCCGGAAGGGGCGGGGGACCCTCATCCTGGCGCGAATCCCGATCGATTAGGGCGAACCGCTTCAAAGCCTCCGCTCTCAATGGAGAAACACCCATGGCCAAAAAACGGATTTTGATCGCCGAAGACCACGAAATCGTCATCGAGGGCATCAAAAGCATTCTGGAAACCCATTCCGATCTGGTACTCGTCGGCCGGGCCCTGAACGGCCGGGAGGCGGTCAAAATGGCGACCGCCCTTCAACCCGACATCGTGGTCATGGACATCGCCATGCCCGGGCTGAACGGCATCGACGCCACCCTTCAGATTCGCAAGACTTCACCGGACATCCGCATCATCATTTATACCATGAACGCCGACAGGGAATTGATCATCGATCTCTTCAAGGCGGGCATTTCCGGATTCGTACTCAAGGAAGACCCGATTTCGGATCTGGTGATGGCCATTAAAACAGTGAGTAAGGGCAACACCTATTTCAGTTCCCGGGCGCCCGCCGTGTTCGTGGATTATGTAAACCGGCTGGAGAAAGGAGAGGTCCGAAAAGATCCCTTCGACACCCTGAGTCTTCGGGAGCGGGAAATTTTTCAACTTCTGGCGGAAGGGGAAACGGTCAAATCCATTTCAAAACAGCTGTTCATCAGCACCAGCACGGTGGAAACCCACAAGTATGCGGTCATGCGAAAACTGGACCTCCATTCCCTCAGCGACCTGATCAAACTGGCGGTGAAAAAGCGCATCATTTCGGTCTGATTACCGTCGCGGACCCCTCATCGAGATAAAGAGACCATGCCGGCGTCGCCATTCTTTGAGGGAAAAATCAGGAAATTCCCGATACCCATTCCCCGAGTATCCGGATAGAATAGACGAGTCGGCAAAAACTCATTTTGATGATCCTGTTTGATTACATTCGAAGCCAAGTTCATGGGTATCCATAAAAAGTTGACATGGCTCTTTCTGCTCATCGCCCTGGCGCCGCTCGTTCTGCTGGGGTTTTCCTCGTATCTGATCGTTAAATCCTCCACCCGCCGGCTGGTTCTCGACCACCTCGAGTCCATCGCCTCTCTCCAAAAAGACAAGGTCGAAAATTTCATTCAAAACAATTTATCCAAGCTGTCCCTGGTCACCAGCAGGACCCAGCTGCGGATCAGCCTCGCTGGATACCTTCAAAATTCCGATCCCGCCGAACTGAAAAGGATTGAACGGATTTTAAATGATGCGCGGGATTCCACCGGCGCGTTCAAGGAAATCAGCATTCTGTCCATGGAAGGCATCATCATCGCATCCACCCATCCGGAATACACCGGTGAGGACGTTTCCCAGACCAACAGCTTCACCCGGGGAAAGCAGAACGGTGCCGCCGATTTCTTTTATCTGGAAAACGGCCCGAGTCTGTTCGGCTATCTTTCCGGCCCGCTGTTTTACCAGGAACGGCTGATCGGGGTGGTCCTGATCGATATCGACGTCCAAAAAATATTCCCCATCCTGATCAGTTACAACGCCCTGGGGGAGACCGGGGATGTGCTTCTGGTGAAGCGGGCTCCGAATGGAGACGCCCTGTTTTTGAATCCGCCGCGATTCGGATCGACCAACCGGATCGACCGCGAGATCATGGAAAAAGCCCCGACCCCGATTTTTTACGCCCTGTCGCAAAAGGAACGGATTCTGCCCGATGCGGTGGATTACCGGGGAAAACCGGTGGTCGCCTGCACCAAATATATCGACCTCACCGATTGGGGACTGGTGGTAAAAAAGGACGCCGCGGAGGCCTTCGCTCCCATCCGCCACCTTCGAAACTGGCTTCTGCTCATCGGATTCCTGTTCTTCCTGGGCCTGATTCTCTTGTCCTTTTATCTGGCCCGAGCCGTCAGCAGACCGGTGACCCATCTCATCCAAATGGCCGACAGCATCGGCGAAGGCGATTTGCAGGCTCGATCCAAGATCACCTCCTATGACGAGATCGGGCTGCTCTCCCGCACCCTGAATCGAATGGCCGACAACCTGATCGGGGCCCGGGAAGCCCTCAACCAAAAGATCGATGAACTGCAAACCGAAATTCAGCTTCGCCGAAGTGTTGAGGGCCTTCTCCACAACCGGCTGGAAATGGAAAGGCGGGTGGCGGGAATCTCAACCGATCTTCTCCACCTCACCGATGAGCCGGTGGAGGAAAAAATTCAGCGGTCTCTGAATACCATCGGCAAATTCACTCAGACCGACCGGGCGTTCATGATCTTTTTCAATGAAGACCGCACCCGAATCGATCGGGTTTACGAATGGACCGGGAAGGGGGTGCATCCCAGCAGCGAGCGCTTGAAGGATGTGGCCGTGGAATCCTTTCACTGGTTTCTTGAACAGCTGAAAAAACCGGACATTCTGCAAATTTCCGAGGTGGAGGAACTGCCCGCCGAAGCGGAATCCGAAAAGCGGTTGTGGACCCGGTGGGGAATTCGGTCGGTGTTGTCGATCCCGCTGCTGCATGAGGGAGCGCTGATCGGCTCCATGACGGTGACTTCGGACCGGAGATCCGTCAGTTGGACCCCGGAAGATGTCGGTTTCCTGAGCATGACCGGCGACATTCTCGGGAATTTCATTCTCAGGAAAAAGGCCGAATTCGCTCTGGTGCAAAGCGAAGAGCGTTTTCGGCAGTTGGCGGACAATATCGACACCGTTTTCTTTATGTATGACCCGCAGTTCACCGAAACCATCTATATCAATCCCGCCTATGAAAAAATGTGGGGCCGCCCCCTGGCATCCATTTACGAGAACCCCCGATCCTTTCTGGAGAATATCCATCCCGACGACCGGTCGAATATCGCACAAAAGATTGAAAGCTATGTTCAGGGAAAAGAGTTCGGATCCAAGGAATACCGGATCATCCGTCCCGACGGCAGGCTGCGCTGGATTCGGGACCGGGTGCTTCCCATTCGGAACGAGACCGGAACCATTTACCGGATCACCGGCCTGGCCACCGATATCACCGATCGGAAACAGATCGAGGAAGACCTGGTGAGCGCAAAATTGCAGGCCGAAGAGGCCAACCGCGCCAAGAGCGAGTTTCTGGCCAATATGAGCCATGAAATTCGAAACCCGATCGGCGGGATTATGCTGCTGTCCCAGGTACTGGTGTCGGAAAACGAAGATTCAGGACTTCGCAAAAAACTGAGCCTGATCCAGGATTCGGCCCAGTCGCTTCTGAACATCATCAACGATATTCTCGATTTCTCCAAAGTGGAGGCCGGCAAACTCGAAATACGCGAGGCGGTGTTCAATCCCCGGGACCTGATGGAATCGCTTCGTCGCTTTCACAAGGTCCAGGCGGATCAAAAAGGATTGTCCTTTGAAGTGATTCTTCCCTCGACACTTCCGGACCTGATCATCGGCGACGAGGCCCGAGTGTCCCAGGTGCTCAAAAACCTGGTGGGAAATGCGATTAAATTTACCGAACAGGGCGGGGTTACCGTCACCGTTGAACCGGTCCCGGAAAAAGCCCCCCTGACCCTTCGGTTTTCCGTGACCGATACCGGCATCGGCATTCCCGAGGACAAACGCTCTCTTCTGTTCCAGAGTTTCTGCCAGGTGGAAAGCGCATATCCCAAAAAACATCCCGGCACCGGTCTGGGGCTGGCGATTTCAAAACGGCTGGTGGAACTGATGGGCGGAGAAATAGGGGTGGAGAGCAGGGAAGGGGAGGGATCGACCTTCTTTTTTCAACTCCGTTTCGAGGTCTTCAAGGTCTGCCCTTATGAGGCCGAAACCGAACGCCGAAGCCAGGAGAATGCCCGGGCCCCCCGCGCCCTGAATATCCTCCTGGCCGAAGACGAACGGCTGAATCGAATGTCTCTTCAGAAGCTGCTCACCACCGCCGGTCATCAGGTCACCGGCGTCTCCGACGGACGGGAAGCGCTTGAAACCCTTGTACGGGAAAAGACTTTTGATCTGATTCTGATGGATGTTCAAATGCCGGAAATGGACGGCCTGGAAGCCACCCGTCGCATCCGGAATGAAAAAAACGGACGATTCGACGCCCGCATCCCCATCATCGCCCTCACCGCATTCGCCATGGAAGGGGACCGGGAACGAATCCTTCAGGCCGGGATGGACGGCTACCTGTCCAAGCCGGTGGATATGAAGAATCTCCATCAAACCATCGACCGGGTCGTTTCCCATAGGATGCATTCGAAAGACACCGATCAAGGGATCTCCGAATCCGGGTCGGCTCCGAACCGCGAACCTCAAAACACACAGAGAAACGAATGACCGACAACCACAATCCCAGGGTGCTGGTGGTGGACGACGAAATCACCGTATGTGAAATGATCAAGGCCTATCTGAATCGTGAATCGGGCCACGTCGTCACCGCCAATTCCGCCGCCGATGCGTTGTCGGTGCTGACGAACACCCCTTTCGACGTCATGGTCACCGACATCCGCCTGCCGGGTATCGACGGGATTGAATTGATGAAAAAGGCCCGGGACATTCAGGAAGACCTTCAGACCATCGTGATCACCGCTTACGGAGATCTCGACTGCGCGGTGGAAGCCCTTCGCCTGGGGGCGAACAATTTTTTTACCAAACCGCTGCAGATGAATCTGCTCAAGGTGTCGATTCAGGATGCGCTCGACAAGAAGCTGACCCGTCAGCGGTTGAAAGAAAGCGAAGCCCGGTTTCGCAAGATGTTCGAAATGCACAGCGCGCCCATGCTGCTGATCGACCCCGAGACCGGAGACATCATTCGGGCCAACCATTCCGCCTCGGATTTCTACGGATATGATATCGATGCTCTCTCTCTCATGAACATGTGCGATATCTGTTTGTTGCCGCCGGAGCAGGTGCTTCGGGAAATGCGGACCGCCCGGTCCGGCAAGCGAAAGTGCCGGGTGTATCGAAATCGCCTGGCAAACGGAGAAATTCGCTCGGTGGAGGTTCACGCCTCCCCCGTGGAAATCGATAAAAAACCGTATCTCTTTGCCGTCCTCCATGATGTCTCGGAACGTCGCAAGGCCCAGTCCGCGCTCTGTCGCCGGTTGGTGGCGGAGGAGCTGATCTCGACCCTGTCCACCTCTTTCATAACCATACCCACTGAGGCCCTGGACCAGGCATTGAATACCGCCCTCGAAGCCCTCGGCAAGTTCTTCAACGCGGATCACTGTTTGATCTGTCGAATCGAGGCCCATGAAAATCGGGTGGAGCCCATGCACCAATGGTGTTCCGAAGATGTATCCTCGCAAACATTTGATTTCGTGGAAGATATGATTGAATTGTCTTCCTGGGCCTTGAACCGGCTC
>JAABSQ010000050.1 GCA_011390315.1 Desulfobacteraceae bacterium | reverse complement strand
ACTGTCAAGCCCCTTTGGGTTGTTTTTTTCAACCCGTTTTCAGGAAGCCCGCTGTGCTCGGCGACTTCAAAAACCCGCCCTCTCAAAGAACTCGATAAATATACTACCAACTCCCTACCATGTCAAGCGCTTTTTTTCGGTCTTTCCAGTCTTTCGATCTGCGTAGAATTCGATTCGCGCTGAAAATGACCGGCCCGGTCGGAGATGCTCCCCGAACGGGCCGAAAAAAGAGTATACTATATTTACGTGCCGGCAAAGTCAAGCATTTTTTTTTAGCGCTCCAGGATTAATTTATGATAGCGTTTTTTTCCGGCTCTCAAGAGTATTTCTCCAGCTTGAAGGTGATCCGCCGTAATCATATAGTCGGCGGCATCGATTCGAATGTCGTTGACATAGGCCCCGCCTTGAGAAATAAGCCGCCTTGCAGCTCCGCCCGAATCGGCCAACCCGACCTGGTTGAATATCCTGAAGGCGGGAATGCCCTGTTCAATCTCCTCCGGACGTACCACAGAACTAGGAACCGAATCCGTGCCTTGGGATGCGCTGTTTCTAATAATGGTGCTGGAGGGCAAAATATCGCCCGGTATGTCGCGCCCGCCGAACATACGCAAAGCGGATTCCCTCGCCTTCACCGCCTCTTTGAGCCCGTGGGCCAAGGCCGTCGCTTCAAAAGCCAGGACCGCTTTGGCGCTGTTCAGGTCGGCACCCTGAAGGGTCTCCACGGCAGCGATCTCTTCCATGGGTAAAAACGTGAATAGAGCCAGAAAACGGGTCACATCCCGATCATCGGTATTTACCCAGAACTGATAATAATCGTAAGGCGAGGTACGCTCCGGATCGAGCCAGACCGCGCCCGCATGGGTTTTCCCCATTTTAATACCGCTGCTGGTGGTGATCAGCGGAAATGTAATACCGAAGGCGGGCTTTTGCCTTACCCGCCGAATCAATTCAATTCCCTGAACAATATTGCCCCATTGATCGCTGCCCCCCATTTGCAGGCCGCAATCAAAATCCTCGAATAGTTTCAAAAAATCGTATGCCTGAAGAACCATATAATTGAATTCGATAAAGTTGAGCCCCTCTTCCGATTCCAGACGCATGCGATAACTTTCGGCCTTGATCATGCGGTTGACGCTGAAATGGCGGCCGATATCCCGGAGTAAAGGGATGTACCGGAGTTTCGTCAGCCAGTCGGCATTGTTCAGCATCAGCGCCTTTTCTTCCGAAAAATCGATAAATTGAGACAGCTGCTGCTGAATCCCCCGGGCATTTTCTTCAATGATGTCGGCGGTCAGCAGCTGGCGCATTTCGGTTTTACCGCTGGGATCTCCGATCAGACCGGTTCCTCCGCCGACCAGCGCAATGGGTCTATGACCGTGTCTTTGCATATGAGCCAGCGACATGATCGGAACCAGACTGCCGACATGGAGACTGGAAGCGGTCGGGTCAAACCCGATATAGCAGGTGCGTTCACCGTCTTCGAGATAAGACCTCAGCTCCTGATCATGAGTGGTTTGTTCTATAAAGCCCCGCTCCCGCAAAATATCCAGCACGTTCTTCATCAGATCTCACCTCACTTATTCGCGTATTCGACCGCCCGCGTCTCCCGAATCACCATCACCTTGATCTGGCCCGGAAATGTTAATAATTCTTCTATATTTTTTACGATATCCTTGCTCATCAGGATGGCTTCCTCATCGGAAACGATGCTGCTCTCGACCATAACCCGGATTTCCCTGCCGGCCTGAATGGCATAGGAATTAACGACACCTTGAAAGGAATTTGCAATATTTTCGAGTTCTTCCAGTCGTTTGATATAATTTTCAAGCAATTCCTTTCTGGCCCCGGGCCGTGCCCCGGAAAGCCCGTCAGCCGCCTGGACCAACAGTGCGTAGACCGAAGAGGGCGGAACGTCTTCATGGTGGGCGGCCACCGCATGCACGATTTTCGGGGATTCCCCGAATTTCTTCACCAATTTGGACCCGATCAGCGCATGGGGTCCTTCGACTTCATGATCCACCGCTTTCCCGATGTCGTGGAGCAGACCCATTCGACGCGCCAGTTTCTGGTTGAGACCCAACTCCGCAGCCATAATGCCGCACAAAAAACCCACTTCCACCGAGTGCTGCAATACATTCTGGGCATAACTGGTTCGAAATTTAAGCTGCCCGATGTATTGGATCAGTTCGTTATGGATTCCGTGTACACCGAGATCAAAGGCGGCCTGCTCTCCGGCCTCCTTTATCGTTATATCGATCTCCCGCCCCACTTTTTTGACCACATCCTCGATTCTGGCCGGATGAATCCGCCCGTCGGATATCAATCGCATCAGTGAAAGCCGCGCCACTTCTCTTCGAACCGGATTAAACCCGGAAAGGATCACCGCCTCAGGCGTATCGTCGATTATCAGATCGATCCCGGTCGCCGCCTCAAGGGCCCGAATATTCCGCCCTTCCCGTCCGATAATCCGGCCCTTCATCTCATCGCTCGGAAGCGGAACCACCGAAACGGTGCGTTCAGCCACAAAATCACCGGCATACCGCTGAATGGCGGTCGCAATAATCTCTTTGGCTTTCTTGTCGGCTTCTTCCTTGGCCTCATTTTCGATTCTTTTGATCAGCTTGGCCCCTTCGTACCGGGCCTCGTTCTCCATGGCTCGAATCAACAGTTCTTTGGCCTGTTCGGTAGTAAGACCGGATATTTTTTCGAGCTGGTTTTTCTGTTCTTGAATCAGATCATTGAATTTTCTTTCATTTTCCTGAATGCTTTCTTCTTTTTCACCGACCGCCTTCTCCCGTCGGGTAAGATCGCTTTCCCTTCTTTCGAACTGTTCATTCTTGCGGTCGATATTCTCTTCTTTTTGAATCAACCGCTGTTCTTTCTTTTTTACCTCCGACCAGGCTTCTCTGGTCTCCGCATCAAATTCGCTCTTCATTTTAAAGAGCAGGTCTTTGGCTTCGAGTTCGGCCTCTTTGAGCAAGGTTTCCGATTTCCGCTTGGCATCTTCGACCAATCGGACCGATGCTTCTTCCGCGGATGAGATTTTATCGGTAGCGATTTTCTCCTTGATCCAATAGGCGGCGCCAAACCCGATTCCGAGACCGATGAGGCCTATTAAAAGACTATATTCATTCATTTTTTTCTCCCTCTAATTCACCATTCAGTTCGTGCCCTTACCATCATCTTTGAATTTGTTTTTAAAATGAACCGCTTGTATTCAGCTCTCGAAATCGATCCTGTTCTCGATAAAGGACTGCTAAATACGTAAGGATCGGGGTCAAGCCGTTCATTCAATGAGGTGAATCAGAGAACGGATGAATGAAGAAATGGACTGGAGATGGGAAAACGGGTTGTGCGCTTCATCTCGGGTGCGGAAGCCCCCGAAAGAAATGGCGATCAGAAGCTGTTTAGTTGCCCGTTTTTTTAACCGCAGGTGCTGTTAGCATAGAGAAAATGGCAATGAATTGTCCGGGAGATAAAAAGCCGAGGGTAGAGATTATTTTCTTAAAAAGAATCCCCCACCATTGTGCCGTGTTGGCAGGTCTTTGAACCATGTTTCCATGGTGGGTACCGTATGGTTTCTTTAGGCTTTTCTGTGGGTACAGAACATGCACACCAAAACCAGTGATGGCTCCCTTTTGCGTTAATGTTGGATCAAAGCGCTTCTTCCAATCACGTACACGGCAGGGGTTATACTTTATCTCAAATAAAATAACCAGCAATCTATGCAGCATTAGAATAGTCAAGTGTTCGATGGAAAGATGGTAAAGGGATGTTCTGTAATCAACCTTTACGTATCTTAGAAAACAAGTGAAAAGGAACTCCCGGCCGAACGCGGTTTTCTCTCAAGGTTTCCGACGTCGGTATCAGCATCGTTCTGATACTGTTGGTGCATGGACGGAAACTCGACTTTTCTTCCTTAACTCAACTTGCTCATTCAATGCGTATAAATTCTTCCCGGCAATTTAGCTCAAAGATTATCATATCATCATTAACAATGAAAGCACCTTTTTGCCCCCCCAAAAATTTCAATTATCCGATGGAGTTTAAAACTTAAAATAACTTGAACTCTTTCTGGATCATGCAAATACCTGCTGTCAGAAGAATTCTTGAAGATCCGGTATTCACCTCATAATATGACGTTTCACTATAAGCTTTCAGGCCGATGAAAGTCAAGTAATTTACATTTATAGCAAATACCGATCCTCAAAAAATTCCGATGCACACCCCGAAAAGCCGAGCCGAATGCAAAAAGGGGTAAGCCGTTTCGGCTCGCCCCTTTTATGCCGGAATTCACCGGCTGAACGTTGCTTGAATAAAATCTATTTAAATGATGGAAACAAATCAGCTCCCCCGGGAACCGCTACCGGCTAATTTAACCCGTTCCAGGGCCCGTTCGAGCGCGGCCCGTGCTCTGGCAAACTCGATATCTTCTTTGCTCCGGGCTTCTTCGAGTCGTTTCTGAGCGCGCTTGAGGGCGGATTTCGCCCGCTCGATATCGATATCGCACCGCCTTTCGGCGGATTCGGCCAGCACCGTCACCTTATCAGGCAATGCTTCGGCAAACCCGCCGCCGATAAACACGCACCGCTCCACATTATTGACATCTTTATAGCGGATAGTGCCGGTTTTGAGAGTGCTCAAGAAAGGAGTATGGCCGCTCAGCACGCCGAATTCACCCAGCGTACCCGGAGCCACAACAATCTGTGCATCCTCGCTGACCACATATTTTTCTGGGGTTACCACCTCTAATCTAATATTTGCAGCCATATCCTCGATTCCTTTTCCTTATTCTTCGGATGACATCTCTTTGGCTTTTTCAAGCACTTCTTCAATGCCGCCGACCATATAGAACGCCTGTTCGGGAATGTCATCGTGTTTTCCTTCGACAATCTCTTTAAACCCACGGATGGTATCCTCGATCTTCACGTACTTGCCGGCTTTGCCGGTGAAGGTTTCGGCGACGTGGAACGGCTGCGACAGGAATCGCTGCATCTTTCGGGCCCTGCCGACGGTGATTTTATCTTCGTCGGAAAGCTCCTCGATCCCGAGGATTGCGATGATGTCCTGCAACTCTTTATATTTCTGGAGAATCTGCTGAACCTGCCGGGCGACATGGTAATGATCTTCTCCGATAAAATTGGCATCCAGGATTCGAGAGGTGGAGTCCAGCGGGTCCACCGCAGGATAGATGCCGAGCTCGGCGATCTGGCGGGAAAGCACCACGGTACCGTCCAGATGGGCGAAAGTGGTGGCCGGAGCCGGGTCGGTCAAGTCGTCGGCGGGCACGTATACGCACTGAACAGCGGTAATCGAACCCTTATCGGTGGATGTAATTCGTTCCTGAAGACCACCCAGGTCCACCGCCAGCGTCGGCTGATAACCCACTGCGGAAGGCATACGGCCCAACAGGGCGGACACCTCGGAACCTGCCTGGGTGAACCGGAAGATGTTGTCGATGAACATCAACACATCCTGTCCTTCCACATCCCGGAAATACTCGGCGGCGGTCAGGGCGGAAAGGGCCACCCGGGCACGGGCCCCCGGAGGCTCGGTCATCTGCCCGTAAATCAGGGCGGCCTTGGGAAGAACCCCGGAGTCTTTCATTTCATGATACAGATCGTTACCTTCACGGGTCCTCTCGCCCACCCCGGCGAACACGGAGATGCCGCCGTGGTGCATGGCGATGTTGTGGACCATCTCCATCATAATAACGGTTTTGCCCACACCGGCGCCGCCGAACATCCCCATTTTACCGCCCCGGGGAAACGGCACCAGAAGGTCGATCACTTTGACGCCGGTCTCCAGAACCTGAACCGTCACATCCTGCTCCGTGAACTTGGGGGCGAGACGGTGAATCGGCATCATCTTTTCTTGGCTGATGGGTCCCAGACCGTCGACCGGTTTTCCGACCACGTTGAGAACCCGTCCAAGGCTGGCTTCACCCACCGGCATCATAATCGGTTTTCCGGTGTTTTTGGCCGGCATGCCCCTTACCAAGCCGTCCGTCACATCCATGGCGATGGTTCTGACGACGTTATCGCCCAAATGCTGGGCCACCTCAACCACCAGATTGTCTTCTTCATCATTGATTGCCGGGTTGGTAATCAGAAGCGCATTTAAAAGGGTAGGAAGTTTTCCGGGTTCAAATTCCACATCTACGACAGGTCCCATCACCTGGGTTACCTTACCAATATTTTCTGCCATTGATCATCCTCCGATACATTCATATAAAAGCCAAAAACCGGTTTATCCTTTAAGGGCCTCAGCCCCCCCGACGATATCCATCAGTTCAGCGGTAATCGCAGCCTGCCGGGCTTTGTTGTATGCCAGGGTCAGCCGCTCCAGCATGTCGTTGCATGCATTGGTCGCGTTGTTCATGGCAGCCATTCGGGCTGCGTGTTCGCTGGTCGAGGTTTCGAGCAGGGCGCTGTAAATCTGCACAAACACACTTCGAGGGAGCAGCTCTCCCAGCAATTCAGCCGGTGAGGGCTCGGCAATGTGTTCGGCCAGGTACGGCTTGTCCGTCTCCTCAGTTTCATCCTCAGCCATTTCAATCGGAGGAATGGGCAATAATTGCTTCATAACCGGAACCTGTCGCGCCGCACTGACAAATTCGGAATACACTATATAGACCTCATCATATTCCCCGTCCAAAAACTTATCGATCAGCTTTCGACCGGAATTGGCGGCGATACTGAAATCAAAGGTGCCCCCGATGACGCCGAGGTACTCATCGGCGATCGTCAGCCCCTTTTTCCTGGCCCAGTCACGACCTTTTTTGCCGAAGAGGGTAAAGGAGACATCCACATCTCCTTCCGCAGTCTTTTCTTCCAGAAATCTTTTGGCCCTGTCGGTCAGGTTAATGTTGAAACCACCGCACAGTCCCCTGTCGGACGTCGTCAGCACGACGTGTATTTTCTTTACATCCTCCCGCGGCACCAGCAGGGGATTGGCTTCTTCACCGGTCTTTCCCGCAAGGCTGCCGAGCACCTCGGCGAACTTCGCGGCGTAAGGACGAAAAGCATCCATATTGCCTTGAGCGCCGCGCAACCTGGATGCGGCCACCATGTTCATGGCCTTTGTGATCTGCTTCGTCTTTTTAACACCGGAGATCTTGTTTTTGACATCCTTCAATGTTGCCATATCACTCAGCCTCTTCTATTTGATAGTATCCTTGAATTCCTCATCATATTCGCTCAAGGCTTTCTTCATCAGGTTGTCCAGTTCGTCATTAATCTCTTGTTTCTCCGTAAGGTCTTTGTAGATCTGAGGATATCGCTCTTCGATGAAAGGATACAGACCGGCTTCATATTTGGCGAGCACATCCACCGGATATTTATCCAGGAATCCTCGGGTTCCGGCGTATAGAATAGAGACCTGCTTTTCCATGGAAAGCGGCTGATACTGCGGCTGCTTCAAAATCTCCACCAGGCGGGCCCCGCGGGTCAACTGCCGCTGGGTCGATTTGTCCAGGTCGCTGCCGAAGGCGGCAAAGGCTTCAAGCTCACGATACTGCGCCAAATCGAGCCGAAGGGTACCGGCCACCTGCTTCATGGCCTTCACCTGGGCCGCACCCCCGACTCGGCTGACGGAAAGCCCGACGTTGATAGCCGGTCGCACACCGGCAAAGAACAGGTTCGGCTCCAGATAGATCTGCCCGTCGGTGATGGAGATCACGTTTGTCGGAATGTAGGCGGAGACGTCCCCGGCCTGGGTTTCGATAATGGGCAGGGCGGTCAGAGAGCCGGCGCCCAATTCATCGTTCAGTTTCGCGGATCGTTCCAGAAGGCGGGAGTGGTTGTAGAAAATGTCGCCGGGATAAGCTTCACGTCCCGGAGGCCTTCTCAGAAGCAGAGATACCTGGCGGTAGGCGGCGGCCTGCTTGGAAAGGTCGTCATAGACGATCAGGGCGTGCTGGCCCTTGTCTCTGAAGTATTCCCCCATGGCGCATCCGGTATAGGGCGCGATGTACTGAAGGGTAGCCGGGTCACTGGCGCAGGCCGCCACCACGGTGGTGTATTCCATGGCGCCGTTCTTTTCGAGAACATCAACGACCTGGGCGACGGTGGATTTTTTCTGCCCGCAGGCCACGTAGACACAGAATACGTCTGTGTTTTTCTGGGCGAGAATGGCGTCCACGGCACAGGCGGTTTTTCCGATCTGACGGTCGCCGATGATCAGCTCCCGCTGTCCCTTTCCGACGGGGGTCATGGCGTCGACCGCTTTCAGGCCGGTGTAACAGGGCTCGTGTACACTTTTTCGAGCGATGACGCCGGGCGCCACCATTTCCACACGCCGGGTCTCTTCGGCTTCCACCGGACCCTTGCCGTCGATGGGTTCACCCACGCCGTTTACCACGCGTCCTAGAACCGGCTCTCCCACGGGAACCTCGGCGATTCGGCCGGTGCGTTTGACCATGTCGCCTTCCTTGATTTCGGTGTCCTCCCCCATGATGGCGACACCCACATTGTCTTCCTCAAGGTTGAGAACGAGCCCCAGAACGCCTCCGGGAAACTCCACCAGTTCCAGCGCCATGACTTTTTCGAGGCCGTAGACTCGAGAGATGCCGTCACCCACGGAGAGGACCACGCCGGTTTCACTCAGCTCGACCTTCTTGTCATAATCCGTGATCTGCTCTTTAATAATCTGACTTATTTCTTCAGCTCTTAGTTCCATTAGACACTCTCACCCCTTTTTAAAGATTCTCTCATATTTTGCAATTGCGTTCTAATGCTGCCGTCCAAAACAAGATCCCCCACCTTGGTCACAATGCCGCCGATCAAAGCGGGATCTTGTTCAACTTCAAGTTTCACATCATTCCCGGTCATTTTGGATAAGGCTTCTCGAATCTTTTCAACGGTATCCGATGGAAGCTCCATGGCGGTTACCAGGGTGGCGCGTCCGACCCCTCGCAGTTCATCCGCCAGTTTCTGATAGAAGTCATTGATGTGTTTCACGAATCCGAAACGACCCTTCTCGAAAATCAACAGCAGAAAGGCGCTCAGGGCGCCGGTGAGCCCCTGCCTGTCTATTACCGTTTCCAATACGTGTCTGCGGCCGGCAGCATCATAAAGGGGATTGTTGATCGCCTGTTCAAGAGCCGGATTCTCCGAAAGAAGGTTGGAGAAGCTTTCCAGTTCTTCCCTGTATGTCTCAGCCTGGCCATCCTCTTTGCCGATCAGCAGAAGTGCCTTGGCATAACGCCTTGCAACAGCCAAATTTCTCACTATGCCACCACCTTCTCTAAGTATTCATCCACAAGTCGGTTCTGATCATCCGCCGTCACATGGGCCTTGATGATTTCCTCGGCTTTGCCCAATGCCCTTTCAAAGATCTCTTCCTGCAATCTTCGCTTGGCCTGATTGAACTCATGCTCGATGTTCCGTTTGGCCTGTTCCTCGAGCTTTTCCGCCGAAGCTTCGGCCTCTTTCAGAATCCTGGTCTTGGCCTCTTGCCCCTGTCTTTCGTATTCGCCGACGATTCTCTCGGCCTCCATTTCCAGATCGGCCAGTTTTTTGTTGTACTCGGCAAGCTCCTTCTCGGCCGTTTCCTTCTTGGCCTCCAGTTCCTTCAACTGCTCTTTGATTCCCTCGATTCGGGAATTCAGAGCCCGGGAAACCGGTTTCCTCAGCAGAAAAAAAAGCGCCAGCGCCAATACCGTAAAGTTCATGACCCGGTAGGTGTCGGTCGCGGCCCAGCCGGCGCCGTGATCACCGCCTTCGCCGTGACCGGCTTCGGCGGCCTGGCCGTGCGGGGTTTCAACATGAGCGGCTTCGCCGTGACCGCCCTCCGTCGCACCAAGTGCAAACCCGGCGATTCCAAAACAAAGAAGCACCGCCAAGGCGCCTATCCACAGCAGGTGGAGCGGGGCTTTTCGGTGCGTCCGGTCAAGTCCAGGATTTTTCATGAAACTGCCCTCCCTAAAATTTTTTCTCCGATATCGTTAGCGAATCTATCCACCTCTTGCAGAAGGGTTTCTTTGACCTCTTCCGCATCCGTTCGAATTTTCTGCCGGACCTTTTCCAGTTCCGCATGGGCCTTTTCATTGATCTTCGCGATGATTTCTCTTTCCTCTTCCTCAGCAGCCTGGACCTGCTTTTCCTTTTCTTTCAACCCTTTGGCTCTGGCCGCTTTAACCCCGGCGTAATAGGCTTCGTCTTTTTCCCGGGCGGTCTGGGAAAACGAATCGATATCCTCCTGCAGCCCCGAAACCTTATTCTTTCTTTGTTGAAGCATATTCCGGATTGGTCGATATAAAACCGTATTCAAAACCCAGATCAGAAACAAAAAATTGATAATCTGTATGAACAATGAACCATCAACGCTTATCATCGCCACTCCCCCGTCAAAATGTTTTTGAAATCAATCAGTTCAGGAAATTATGTAAACCAACCCAAAATTGTCGACTTTGTTACATCAGCGCCATGAATTTGTCAAAGGTTTTTTGGAAAATATTAATTTCCCTCGGCCTCATCCGGCGCCGGGAGTTCCCGGG
>JAABSQ010000049.1 GCA_011390315.1 Desulfobacteraceae bacterium | reverse complement strand
CGCGCCGAAAACCATCATGAACCGGTCCAGGGCCTTTTCGCAGATGGGGGATTTTCCGGCGATGGCGGTTTCGGCTATGATCCTGGCCGGATCGTCGTCTTCCATTTTCTTTCGCAGCCAGTCCGGCTCCTCATATCCGCCGGTGGACTTCAGCCATTCATAGATGTTGATCAGACCCATGCCCGATACGATCCGCTCCGGGCTCACATGGCCGAATTTTTCCCGCAGGTATTTCCACAGGGATACATCTTCCGGATCATTGGGGCTGAAATCCACATGCCCGCCTTCGGAGGCCAGGGGCATAAAGCCCTCGCCGCACCAGACCAGCAGCGACATGCCTAAACCGGTGCCCGGGGCGATCAGCCCCAGAGTCCCTTTTTCGCGGGGTTCTCCCGCATTGAGTTCCTGAATTTCGTCCTCGGTCAACAGCGGAACCCCGTATCCCACGGCGGTGAGGTCGTTGATCAGGCGGACTTTTTCCCATCCGAATCGGTCCTGAATGGAACCTTCTGAAATCATCCAGGGCAGGTTGGTGGCTTTGCACCGGCCCCGGTCCACGGGGCCGGCCACCCCGAAGCAGGCGGCATGGAGGTCCTCCTTTCGAACTTCATCGGAATGGTTCTGTAAAAACCGGTCGATAATCGATTCGAGGCCGTCGGCCTTTCGGCTGTCGAAGGTATCCATCACGGATGCTTCCGGGCGGTCGCCGGTTCGGGTAAAGATGCCCACGGCGGTTTTGGTGCCGCCGATGTCCCCGGCCAAAATTCTATTTTCAGAGTTTTTGCTCATTTTTATTTCCGTAGATTATTCTTCATTGCTCTTTTCCACCAGTCCGATGTGCTGGAGGTATCCGGCCGCCAGCAGGCAGATCAGCGCCCAGGCCCCCCCGGCCGTCCACCCGGCGAGCACGTCGGTGGGGTAGTGGACCCCTAAGTAAATGCGACTGAGCCCCACCAGAAGGGTGATGGTGATGACGACGGTAAAGATGTAGATTTTCAGCTTTCGGCCGCCTTCCATTCTGGCCAAAAGCGCCCCCAGAGTCAAGTAGATGATGGCGGAGGTCATGGCATGGCCGCTGGGAAAACTGGCCGAAGAGACCAGGGTCAGGTGGGGGATGTCCGGCCGCTCCCTTTCGAAAAGGTTTTTCAGCAGACTGTTCAACCCGAACCCGCTCAAGGTGGAGAACAAAACCAGCCAAAAGGCGCCGTACCGGCCCTGTAGAGCCAAAAATCCGAGCACGGAAAGGGTAAACAGGATGAGCAGGGTATACCCCCCCAATGCGGTGATGTCTCTGACCATGGACAGCACCCAGGGCGGTCCGATCGGTTTGGATGGGTCTTCGGGATCACGCAGCGCATTCACGACCTGTTCGTCGATGTGCTGATATTCGCCTTCCATGACCTCATCGGCGATAGCGATAAACCCCCAGATGCCGATGACGATCAGGACCAGGCTCACCAGGGCCACCAATTCAAAGGGCTGGCGTTTTCGCAGCCAGTCCTGAACTTCGTGGAAGCCGCCGGAAATTTTATTTTTTTTAGACTTTTCCATTCCGGTTTTGTTCAGCCTCGAAAAGATTTATAGATTTGCACCACGATCAGGGGGCATCGTTCGTCTCTTTGAATTCAGCTCGGGGGTCATAGCTTCCGATTTTCAGAATCTAAAGGAGGCCCATGCCGAGCGGAATAAAGAAAATTGCGTATTTTTGAAGCGGCCGGCGTGTATTTCGAAAGTCCCGGTAAAATTAATAACCTTTTTCCGGGTTCCCACTGTTTTTTTGGATGTATATGGTGTAAAAAAATAAGAGCAACTGTAAAGGCGGTTTTCTGAACCGGAGATCCACCGGGTCGATGTAAACCAAAGTCCGGGTTGCTCAACAGCAGGTCATCGGAAGGGAAGATGTCGGTTATCGAGAATGAAATGGAACAGCTGTCGGACGCAGACCGGGCCGCCCGCAAGGTCATGACCCTGATGCTGTTGACCTTTAAGAACTTCACTCTGTATCCCGAAAACCATACCATCTGCATCAACTGTATTCGGAAGCTGAGGGATGCCCTCCATGATTTTTTTTCAGCGGGGGCGACATTCAAATGCGGCGTCGAGCAGGACCGGCTTCTGTTTCAAGGCGAACCGCTGTATCAGCATGCCGGTGAAACGCCCGGCGAAAACCTGCCCGGCATTCTCTACCGGGACGGCCTTCGATGGATCACATTTCACCCCGATATTGAAGTTTTTGAGCTGAATCGGTTTTTCAATATTCTTCAGGCTTACCGGTTTCTGGATGACGAACCCGAAGGGGATCTGGTGACCGCCCTCTGGGAGGCCGATCTGGACCACATCGGGTATGATGCGGTGCTCTACTGGGAGGTGGAGCCCCTGTCGCGGTTTCCGTCCCTGGACCCGGTAGGCCAACCCCTTCAAGAGACGCGGGAACTGATGGAGATCTCGGAACACCAGGGGCCGCAATGGCCCGGGGAAGGGTCTGCTCCCATGGTCTTGTGGCAACTGAATGAGGAGGAGATCGACCGTCTTCAGCGGATGATCGCCCAAGAGGAAGCCTGGGATGCCACCCACGATGTCCTGAATGTGCTTCTGGATATTCTGGAGGAGCAGCATGAACCCGAAGATTTTTCTGTGGTCCTGGAATTTCTGGAGGAAGAGTATCTCAACGGACTTGGACATCGGGAATTCGATTTCAGCGCCCGGTTGATCACCCAGATGGAGCGAATTCGGCAGCAGTTCGCCATGGATCATTCCTGGGCCGTTGCCCATCTGAACGCATTTTTTCAAAAAATATCGAGCGTCGAAGCTGCGGAAGCCATTCGTCGAAGCCTGATCGCGGATGCCGGGCCTCTGTCCGACGCCTCTCTGAAGGCGTTTAAGGAATTGCTTCATCATCTCAGTCCCGACATGGCTCCGTTGCTGGCGCCGATGATGGTGGAAACCCGATCTCCCAAACTGCAACGGGCACTGATGGAGGGGATCGCTTCTCTTCTGAACCGGAACCTGGAACCGGCGGAAAGGCTGTTGAAATCGGAATCCGAAGCCCTGGTCCGCATGACGGTCCACATCCTCGGATACCTGAAAGGGGAATCGGTAAACCGGCTTCTGCTGCGGATGACCCGCCACTCCGCGGCCGGGGTGCGCAAACAGGCATTGAAATCGCTGATCAGGCGCAGCCCGGACCGGGTGGAATCCATTTTTTTCCTCATCGATGATCCGGATGTTTCGATTCGGCGGCTGCTGTTGAATCATCTGCGAAAGCGGCGGCTTGCCAGCGCCGAGCCCCTGCTGGTCGATTACCTGGAAACCGAGCGATGTGTTCCTCACGGCCGGGAGCACATATTGGCATGCTTTTCGGCTCTCGGAGACTGTGCATCTTCGAGTGCCGTTCCGTTTTTGCGGGAAACCCTTTTAAACCGATTGTGGTCCGGTCTGTTCGGGGGAAACCACGCCCATATCAAAGAAGGGGCCGCCCGGGCCCTGGCGGCGTTGAATCTGGAAGAAGCCCGGGAGGTGCTGCAAACAGCGTCTCGAAGTCTGGCGCCCCATATTCGAAGGATATCCAGAATGGTGATGAAGGAGAGGTATGGCCGATAAATACGCCGAAGAAACCGGGCGACGCCATGATCTCGCGGCGGCCCTGCTCAAAGCCCTGTTCAAGCTGATTCAGGCGGCCAAGATCCACCGCCGGACCAACAGCCTGATCCTGGAAGGGGCCGGCCAGTTCCGGCGCAGAGCCGAAGAACTGGCCCGGACGGAATCGACCCTTTCCATTCGGTTTCGCCGCAACCGTATATTCGTAGAGGAAGACAGGCTCTCTTTTTCCAGGGATGCCGCCCGGCACATGGGGACCCTCTACCGGTACTTTGAATCCCTCGGCATTCAGGAATTTCGGTTCGACTGGGGCCCCTATCTCCCCGCTGAGACCGCCGACTGCGACCGGGTCATGACCCTGGTCCGGCTCATCGCGGATGCCGAACAAAACGCCGTCCCCGTCGATCAGGTGTCCGCCCGGTGCAAAGAAGCCGCTCTGGACTGGGTGGAGATCGTTCCCCGGACCCGATCCCAACCGGTGGACTATACCCCCGAAAGAAAGGAACGGGTCCGGAATACCTATGCCTACGCCCTCGATTCGGTCCAGGAGGTGGTCAGCAAACTTTCCGGCCAGCGCCGGGTGGGGATCAACAAGACCATCCGCATCGCTCAGGATATGGTGGACCTGGTCATGTCGGATGATCCCCTGTTCATGGTCCTGAGCACCATTCGGACCCATGATGACTACACCTACCACCATTCGGTGAATGTGGCGATTCTGGCCATGTGCCTGGGCAAGCGCGTCAATCTGTCCAAACATTCCCTGGAACGGCTCGGCCTGTGCGGCATGCTCCATGATCTGGGCAAGGTGGAGGTGCCGCTGGATATTCTGAACAAACCGGGAAAACTGACCCGGGATGAGTTTGAAATCATGAAGCGCCATTCCCTGGACAGCGCCCGATTGATCCTCAAGCTGCGGGCCCCCCGGGATCGCAAGGCCAAACTCCTTCTGCCGCCGTTTGAGCACCACCAGAAGTACGATCTCTCCGGCTATCCCCGGTCCAAGCGAAAGAAAAAGATGAGTTTTTTCGGCAGTATCCTCTCCATTGTGGATGTCTACGACGCCATCACCTCCCCCCGGGTGTACCGGAAAACGGTAATGAGCCCGGACCGGGCCCTGGGGATCATGCTGGAGGGAATGGGCAGCGATTTCGAGCCCATTCTTCTGAAGGTCTTTATCAACATGCTCGGCGTCTATCCGGTGGGGACCCTGCTGCTGCTGGACGACGGGGACATGGGGCTGGTGATGGAGAAGCCGTCTGAACTCGATGAGGAACGCCCCTGGATGCTGCAACTCATTCCGGACCGAAAAGGCGGTTTCAGCAGGGGGGAGGCCATGAATCTGTCGGCGCGAAATCCCAAAACCGGGGATTACCGCAAAAACATCGTCAACAGCTTTCACCCGTCGGTGTTCGGCATTCAACCGGCGGACTATCTGTTTTAAGCCGCAGGCGTCGTTTTTCGCCTCAAAAATCACCTTTTTTTCGTGGATTTACGTGATTTCCTGTATTTTCAATTCCCCTCGGTCGGTATATACTCAAGAATAAAAAAATACCTGTCACTTAACATCCGTCAACAGAAAAGGGGGATACACAGAGAATGGAAGCCAATGAACCTCAAAAAGTGGAAATGGAAGCGCAGATCAAGGTGCAGATCGACAAATGGGGAGAGAAAATAGAGGAATTGAGGGCGAAGGCGGATCAGTCCGACGACCCCAATGTGAAAACCCTCAGTCACACCAAAATCAAGGAGATGGAGGCCAAGCGGGAGGAAGCCCTGGGGCGGCTCACCGAGCTGAAAAAGGCCAGCGGCGAATCCTGGGTTGATATGAAAAAGAAGATCGACGGCATGGTCGGCGATCTGGATGAGTCTTATCGGGAAGCCATCGCCTACTACAAATAGAAATTTTATTCCTGAGGGCGCTCTGTGAGGCGCCCAAGATAAATTCACGCTTCAAAAAGCCACAAAGATGGCCGTGTGCCGCTCCGAAGACCGATCCTCTGTCAGAGGACCGATTCGGTGCGGCATGGCCCGTTGTACCATTCGGTCTGCTCTACCCGAGAGCAGTTTTGTCAGATCGCTCAGCCGCCCCCGGCCGAACATGCCTTGGGGGGCGGATCAAACCCGCCGGACCCCTTGGGAATGCCCCTGGGCCGAACGCTTCCGGCGGACATCAGCTTTCCCACATCCCCGCATCGACACTCCGGACATTCCATGTCCTCGTCATCATCGCAGGCGAGCACCAGTTTTTCGAACCGGGTCTTGCAGTCTTTACACTCATACTCATAAATCGGCATAACAGGCGACTCCTTTCGCGTCGTTTTTGCAGAGAAAAATAGTTCATCAACCGATGTCCGTCAAGCGGATCTTGTCTTTTCCGACGCTCCGTAATACCGGCGATACATGGCCGCTGTATTCGGTTTTCCCCAGAGCCGCCGCCAGAGATAGGACGTGAAAAGAGACAGGACCAATGCGGTTCTGCGGAAGGCGTTCGCCTGCCAGCGGCGGGCGGAAATCTCGGCCGAACCGAACAGATAGGTTTGCCGCCCCAGTTTTCGAAGCCGAAGCCCCAGTTCCACATCCTCCATCAGCGGAATGTCGGGGAAGGCGTCCTGTTCCAGCACCGGTATTCGCCGGAAGAACTGAACCTGATCCCCGAAGCTGATGCCCAGCAACCCGGCCCGAAGATCATTGGCCCACTCCAGGATCCGCAGACGCCGCCCTTCAGCCGCAAACACGCCGCCCACCGAACCGCCTACGATCATAGGCTGGACGTGCAGCAGTTTCGATATTCGAGAAAATATCGGATAAGAAATCAGAATATCCGCATGGACCACCGCTACAATATCCCCGCGGGCGGTTTTGACGCCGGCCGATATCTGACCGCCTCGTCCGCCGCCCTGTTCCGGGGAGACGGCGAACCGGATGACCCGGGCCCCGACCGCGCGGGCGGTCGCCGCGGTTTCATCCTCGGAACCGCCGTCCACCAGAATGATCTCCACAACAGCGGGGTCCTGTCGAATCTGTTTTATGCAGGGCCCGATCCGGTCTGCTTCATTCTTGGCCGGGATCACCACCGATACGGCGGTCGGAGACCCCTGCGGCGGGAGGACCCCCATCCGCTTGATGAACAGGAATCCGTCCCGAAGCAGCAACAGTCCGAAGGGAAGCCATTCGAAAGCATGGCCCCATGCGGGCAGATGCCATCGGCCGGTATGGTGCAACACCCCGTTGGTGATGAAGTACCCGGAAATAGTCAAACAGAGGAGAATCCAGGAGAAAGAGGGTCGCAAGGCCAGAAAGGGGATCACCCAGCTCAGGTACCAGAAATGAACCGTAGGCGAGAGCACCAGAAGCGCCCCCAGGGCGAAAAAGCATCCCGAAACCGGATCATTCCGAAACCGGTGTCCCCGTCGTGGATGAAAATAGACATATCCGAACAGCAGGGTCCCGGCCAACAGTCCCCCGCAGATTCGGGTGGCCGGGGTCATGTCGCCGTGAAAAAGCGCCCGCAGGGGGGTATGGACCGGCCCGTTAAAGGCGTACTGGCCGCCGAATTTGATCAGACAATGGAATACCTGACCGGGGTCGGATTTCAGAAAGGGAATGAAAGGAAAAAGGATGGCGGCCAGGGCGATTCCGGAATAGGCCAGGTTGTCCCGGCGCAGAAAAAAAGGAAGGGTCAGAACCGCCACGTATTTGGTCTGCACCGCCAGCCCCAGGCACAGAAAGGTCCATCCCCACCGCTTGCGGTCATAACTGAAGACGGCGGCCAGCAGAAAAAAATTCTGAAGGGCGTCGAAATGGCCCTGTCCGGCGAAGCTGTAGAGGATCACCGGATTGAATGCATACAAAACGGCCCATCGTCGGGAGAGACGCCGGTGTTCCAGGAGTTTGAGGAGAAAGAAGATCGCCCCCAGATCGAACAGGATCACCATCCATTTGATGCTGAGGGGAAAGTATCCGAGTCGAATCACCAGGGCGAAGAGATAGAGCGGAAAAGGGGGGTAGGCGGCCGGGTTTTCCGGATGATTGATATCGGGATGATAGGGGTCGTTTCCGGACAGCTCGGATAAGGACGGATCATCGGGGGCATGGTGATACGGGCTGATCCCCGCGTTGATGAGCCGTCCCTCCCAGAGATACCGATGGATATCGTCGGAAGGCTCGTGGTGAAGCAGGGCCAAGCGAAACAGGAGGGCGCAGGCCAGAAGCAGGATGCGCTCTCGGGACCCGTTCAGACCGCGAGGAAAGAGAATCAGCAGGGCCAGGCAACCAGCCCAGGTCAGGCTGAACAACAGAATGAAATGACCCGCCGGCAGGGTCGGAAACCCGGTTTCAGCCCGGGGCCACGGCAGATGGAGGGTGGGAACGCCGATGAACCCGAAAAAACCGCCTTTCAGGCAGAGCAGAAAGAAGGTTGTGACCCCCAAGGCAAAGGGAAGCCAAACCGGTCGAATCACCGGCCGGTCGTCTGTTTTGATCGGCGCGGATTTTTCCGGCGGGGGGTCCGGGGTCATCGCTGTAAATTCAGGTTCTGGGCCAGGGTCAGGAACCCCACGAACAGGAACCCCGCGGCGTAGATCGCCAGGAAGGGGCCGATGAGGTACTTGGCCGCGCCCAGATAGATATGGAGGGAGAAGAGGCAATACGCCCCCACCCCGATCTCCACGACCGAGGTCCAGGGCAGGTGAATCCGATAGGCTTTGATCTCCCGGTCTCCCCGTTTGGGGGTGCGCACAAAACCGCTCTCTCGACCGATCAAGGCTTCCCACACGGCCCGGGAATTGGAAACCGCCAAACCCACCCCCACCATCACCAACAGCGGCAGGGCCGTCATTCGGCGGGGCCAATCGGAATAGGCCGCCTGCTGGCTGACCAGGTAGAGGGCGCTCGGGGCCGCCATGGACAGGGCCAGGGCGCCGGCGATGATCCCGAACAGGAAGGGCGCCGATCCGATTTCCAAAATCATCAGGACCGGCAGGGCCAGAACGGAAAGGGTGAGCATCAGGGGGTGGACCAGGTAATGGGTCATGTGGAAGACGGCCTGAATTTTCTGAAAAACCGGCACCGGCTGGCGGAACAGCGGCGGCAGCAGTTTGAGGGCGGTCTGGATGGATCCCTTGGCCCAGCGGAACTGCTGGCTCTTGAATGCCTCCACATCTTCAGGGATTTCGGCGGGGACCACCACTTCCGGCAGGTAGACCGCCCGCCACCCCGCGAACTGCACCCGGTAGGAGAGATCCATGTCTTCGGTGAGGGTGTCCCAGTGCCAGCCGCCGCCGTCTTCAATGGCGCGCCGCCGCCAGATGCCGGCGGTGCCGTTGAAATTCATGTAGAGTCCGTTCCAGTTCCGGGCCGCCTGTTCTACCATGAAGTGGCCGTCGATGCCGATGGACTGGGCCCGGGTCAGGAGCGACCGGCGCCGGTTGAGATGGCCCCATCGGGCCTGAACCAGCCCGGTCCGGTCATCGGCCAGGAAAAAGGGGACGGTCCGAAGCAGGTAGTCTTCGGGGGGAACGAAATCGGCGTCGAAGACCCCCACCAGTTCTCCCCGGGCCGACTTCAGCCCATGGGCGAGGGCCCCGGCCTTGTACCCTTTCCGGCTGTTCCGGCGAAGGACGCGAATCTCATGGCCCTGAATGCGAAGTTCGTCGGCCAGGGCGTCGATCCGCTCCCGGGTTTCATCGGTGGAGTCATCCAATACCTGGATTTCGTGCAGGCCGGGTGGATAGCGCATGCGGGCGGCCGCCCGCAGGACCCGTTCCACCACGTTGAGTTCGTTGAAGACCGGAATCTGGGTGGTGACCACGGGCAGGTCCCGGCGATTCGACAGGTCGCCCGCTTTTTCCAGAACCACCCGGCGTTCGGCGCCCGCCTCACGGCGACGTCGCCGAAACAATCCGATCATGAGGTAACAGTTGAGACCGTAGAGCATGAGGGCGCCGGCGGCCAAAAAATAGAGGAAGACCACCCCCCGGCGGATGACACCGATCATCCCCCCGAGCATCCAATCGGGCCACAGTTCCGGCGTCACGGCTTACTCCGAATTCGACCGGTTTTTCAGATAGTCCCGGTGCTCGGGCCGGGTGTAATTCCAGTAGTAGAAAAAATCGGCGGCGGTTTGGAAAAGGACATCCCCGTTGTCCTTTTCCCACCGAATCAGGCGGTGGGGAAAGGAGGGTTCAAAAAAGAAGCGATCCTGTCGATCCTCCCGTTGAACCGTCGCTGCAAAGGCCTCTGAGATGGATTGCCCGGCCCAGGTCTCATCCGTGATTCGGTCTACCCGAACCGAGGCCGGATGCACGGTCAGGGGCTGTTTCTTGTTGGCGATGAGCGATTCCATCAGTTTCAGAGAGTAGCGGGCCCCGTCTTCCAGTCGGTATCGCAGAACCAGGGGGAGTGCGTCGTAGAAAGTGAAATCGGTATCCGCCAGGACCGTTTCGGAGTCGCCCTCATCATCAAAATAGGAAAAATAACGGAATCGGTGGGTTCGGTCCGGCTGGTAGAGGTACTCCATAAAGGTGTTGCCGCACCCGTCCTGGCTGCTCATGGTGTATTTGAGGACCCGGCCGGTTCGCCGGTCGAAAAAGAGAGTGGCGGTCTGGAAATAATCATACACCCCGGTGGGAATATGACGGAAAAAAACCATCTTGAGCACGGGAAGGGCGTCGGGCCCCGGGGATTTGACACGCTTGTGCGGATCAAAAGGCTCTTTCACCAGCACCAGTCGGGCCGCGGCTTTCCGGTCGATACCGTATTTTTGAATTCGACCTTCCATGCCCTGAAACTCGGCCTTGCCCGAATCCCAATAGGAATGGTTCAGATAATCGTTTTCCGTTGCAGATGCGCCGGCTGCGCCTGCCCCGAGAATCAGACAACCCATGAGCATCAGCCATACCCTGAGAAGGACCGGCAATCGTGTGGAATCGTTCATGGCGGCGTCCCCTTTCCGGTGGAAGGTGAAAGGCTAAATGCGGGATTCCAGCAGCAGCAACC
>JAABSQ010000062.1 GCA_011390315.1 Desulfobacteraceae bacterium | reverse complement strand
ACCATCAATCCTGGGTGGATATTCCGGTCCTTCAAAAGGTATTTTATCGCCGGATTCCGTTTTTGAAATTTTTTCTGAAGCAGGAGCTGTTTTGGGTCCCTTTTCTGGGCCAGGCTTGGTGGGCCCTCGATTTTCCATTCATGAAACGCTATACGCGAAGCTTTCTGCGAAAGAACCCCCACCTCAAGGGGCGCGACCTGGAGATCACCCGCAAGGCCTGTGAAAAATTCAAAACCCTGCCCGTGTCGGTGATGAATTTTCTGGAAGGCACCCGGTTCACCCGGGCCAAACACGCCAAACAAGACTCCCCCTATCAACACCTGCTCCAACCGCGGGCCGGCGGGATCGCCTTTGCCCTTTCGGCCATGGGCGAACACCTCAACAGCTTTATCGACGTCACCATCGCCTATCCGGAAGGCGCCAAAAGCTTCTGGGACTATGTATGCGGAAACGTACGGGATATTCGAGTCCAGATTCGCTCCCTGCCGATCACCCCGGAGATGCTGGGCGATTATTTCAATGACGACCACTTCAGGCAGGCGTTTCAGGACTGGGTCAATGCCCTCTGGGCACAGAAGGATCGGTGTATTCAGGAACTGATCTCGGCGCCTTTGCCCGAAATCCAGAAGCATCCCATACCCATTCCACAGTTTCCCGAACTGGGCCCGATTCTAGATAATGTTCTAAACAGGGAAAAACCCTATCCCGCGTAAACAAAGCCGATAGAGGTAGGTCGCACCGCACCAGCCGCCTTCGATCCGTTATCCAATACCCTCAAAGGGTAAGCCGAAGCCTTTTCCAGGGCGCGGAAACGGTTGCCATCGAGTTCCCGGGCCGGGAAGAGAAGGCCGATTTCTTTGCGTCCGGCTTCAGAAATCGCAGGCGAAAAGCATCAAGGGATATCCAACCGATACATTCCCGCATTTTCCCCCTCGGAGGTCACGATCAGCGCTTGGCCGTCGGATGTGAAGCAGATCGCTTCCCGCTGTCTGAGATCGGTGTGATCCCGGGGATGAGGAAGCGGGATTTGAATCGGTTTCCGGGAAAAGGCCGCGGCCCAGGTCTCTTCTGATCCCCGAGAAAACAGATAGGCATGCTTATAGGTGAGCACCACCGCCCGACGGCCGTCCGGAGAAAGATCCATTCCGGTGGGATGGGAATAGACCATGCCGTATGCCTGAGCCAGGTCCATCAAAGACGGCGGGGGAATCCGGTCCACCTCGGCGATTTTTCGGGCCGTCACCGGCGCATCGGCGGGTACCGGTTTCAGGTCCACTTCAAAAAGCAGCGGCGGGGCATCCCGCTTGGTCAGAATGAGCACCTTTTCGCCGGCTGAATCCACGGCCACCGCTTCGGCGTCATGGTTTTCGTCCGGATAAGAAAAGCGAATCCGCCATGCCGGTTTCACGGTGGCGGATTCGGGGTATTTTTCGCCGGTAAGCAGCGGTTCCTCAATCACATACAGGGTATGGGTATCGTGCCGCTCCCGGTTGTCCCCGAAATCGGCGATCAGAATCATGGATCGGCCTTCGTGAACAAAGGTGGCCAACCCCTCCCAGTCCCGGTTGCGCGCACCTGCGACACGCACCCGGCCCCGGTTTCGGCCGTTTTCACCCAAAGCATACAGATAGGGGCCATTGCCGCCGTCGTTGACGGTCCAGAACAGATCCGGGTTATCAGGAGAGGCATCCAGGCCGGAGCACTCGGTGAGGCGGATATCTTGAATCCTGCCGATTCTCCGCGCAGGTCCGAATGGTGCAGGATCGGCCATTCGAGACGCCGTCCTTTCTCCGGCTTGGGCGCAGGATAGAATGGCGATCCCTACCAGAAAAACAGGAATCCACTGTGATTTGGCTTTTTTAACCCTTATTCCCCGCATGTTCCCCTCTTTTATGCAAAATTATGAAGGTCTTTTGATTATGGTATTATTCAAGTTTCTCGAAAAGTCAAGAACACCGCCGTTCATCCGGGGGCGCCGATCTATCCGGATTACAAAACGCACCTGCCGTTCGGTGCTTGCTTTCCCATGATCCTTATGTCATATTCTCATCATATACGGCCATTTCTTTTTCACCACTGAATTTAAGGATGAACCCGCAAGAATTCTCTGCGAAAAAAATGAAAAACACCTTCGCATTAACCTGCAACTGTAGAAAGGAACCTGCAACATGATAGACTCCGACCTGTTCAGACTGGAAATTTTGAAGCGCATTGACGCACTGCACCGGGTGGCGAGCCGGGTTGATCTCGAGGGTCTTGACCGAATGGGCAGAGACAAAGTCCATAAGGAGATGCAACAGATCATCGATTCGCTCGGGGCGTTGAATGACCAGCTGCTGGAAACCGCTGAGTAGTCCATCCTATACGGTCGGAGATCTGATGGCCAAACACTCCCCGAAAAAAAACATCCCCCCGCCTGCGGAAGGCCACACCCAAAAAGCGTATCAGGGCATCCGGAACATGCTTTTCCACAATGAAATCGCACCGGGGCAGAAGATATCCTACCGGGATCTCTCCGACCGCTTGGGGATGAGTCAGACCCCGGTGATTCAGGCATTGAAATGGCTCGAGTTCCAGCAGCTGGTCAGGCACGAACCCAACCGCGGCTATTACACCGCGCCCCTGAGCTTGCAGGAAGTGGCTGAAATCTACGATCTTCGGGAACTGATCGAGATCGACCTGCTCTCCAAAACCCTTCGAAACGGCATCAGCCCGCCCGGGCTGAAGCGCCTTCGGGCCGCTTTGAAGGCCCACATGGCGGCTTCCCGGGAGGTGTATCTCTATGACCGGCTTCTGCGCGACATGGAATTTCATCTCACCCTGGCCGCCCTCTCCGAATGCCGAATCCACCAGAAAACGCTTCAAAATCTGTTCGACCTGCTCTACCTCAAATACGGCGGCAATTTTCTTTTTTCCACATCCCTGGAGGCGGCGGATACCGACCACCGGACCCTCTTTGAGCATATCGAATCCGGCGATACTTCAAAGGCGAAGGCGGTGCTTGCGGGCCATATTCGTCGGGTCAAATCGCATGTGATTCAAGGGGTGGACAAACTTCTTTCCGCAACCCGGGGCTGAAGGATCAAAGAACCGGCCACTGTTTCTCTTCTCTGAATTTCTCGGCAAAAGGATTGACAAAACCGCCCGGATCCTTTAGAGGGTCTTCATATTTGATTCTTAATTTGATCAGATTTGTGATCACATGGAGGGCTGTTTATGGCACTGACATTACTGGAAGGCAACGAGGCGATCGGCTGGGGGGCTCTGGATGCCGGATGCCGATTTTTTGCCGGTTATCCTATAACCCCGGCCACCACCGTTTATAATACCATGCTCCGGCTCCTGCCGCCGTCCGGCGGAATCTGTCTTCAGGGAGAGGATGAAATCGCCTCCATCGGCTTCTGCCTGGGCGCTTCCATGGCCGGCCTCAAGACCATGACCGCCACTTCCGGGCCCGGCATCAGCCTGTACAGTGAGCAGATCTCTTTTGCCGTCGGCAGCGAAATCCCCATCGTGATTGTGGATGTCCAGCGGCTGGGGCCTTCCACCGGCTCGGCTACCAAAGGGGCCGACGGCGACATCCAGTTTCTGCGCTGGGGGAATTCCGGCGGGCAGCCGGTGATCGTGCTGGCGCCGGTGGACGTGAAAGACTGCTATATCCTCACCCGCCACGCCTTCAATCTGGCGGAAATTTACCGCTGCCCGGTGTTCATCGCAGCCAACAAAGAGATCTCCATGACCCGGGAGACCCTCGACCTGGACGGGCTGAACAAACCCGAGATCCGGAACCGAAAAACCGCCGATCCCGACCGGCCCTTCCTGCCGTTTGCGACGCCGGAAGGACGCCTGACCCCCGATTTTCTGCCCATCGGCGGAGATCGCCTGGTCCGCCAGACCTCTTCCACCCATGGCCCGGACGGCTACATCACCACCGATCCGGCGCTAATCGGCCAGACCCAGGAGCGGCTCATGAAAAAGCTGGAGAGCGCTGTCGACGGGTTCACCTTTTTCGACGAAGAAACCGTGCCCGACGCCGATACCCTGGTCATCACCTACGGGGTCAGCGGACGGGCGGCCCGGGACGCGGTGCGGTCTCTGTCCGGAACCGACCGTCCGGCCTCCCTGCTGGTGCTCAAAACCCTCTGGCCGGTCCCTGAAAAGCGGATTCAGGAAGCCGCCGCAGGATACGAACGGATCGTGGTGGTGGAAATGAACCTCGGCCAGTACGTGCGGGAGATTCAACGCCTGCTGCCCGGAAAAGACATTTCATTCGTGGGCCGGATGGACGGAGAGCTGGTCAAACCCGGAGAGATTTTGGAGGTGATTCATGGATAGTCTTCTCAACAGCAGCCGTCCCCCGGTCTTCTGCCCGGGCTGCGCCCACGAGCGGGTGGTCCGCGCCCTGGATCAGGCCCTCACCGGAATGGGGCTGTCGGGCGAGCAGGTGGTCATCGTCACGGATATCGGGTGTTCGGGGCTTTTCGACACCTTCTTCAACACCCACGCCTTTCACGGCCTTCACGGCCGGGCCCTCACCTACGCCACCGGCATCAAAATGGCCCGGCCGGATCTCACGGTCATCGTCACCATGGGCGACGGCGGCCTGGGCATCGGCGGGGCCCACGTGCTCAGCACCAGCCGCCGCAACATCGATCTCACCCTCCTGGTGCTCAACAATTTCAACTACGGCATGACCGGGGGCCAGTGCTCTTCCACGACCCCTCAAGACGCCCGGGTCGGTTCGGGTTTTCTCAACCGGATCGAACGGCCCGTGGACATCTGCGAAGTGGCCGGCGCCGCCGGGGCGGCCATGATGGTCCGGGCCTCCACCTACCAGAAAGATCTGGTGGATCAGATGCAGAGCGCCATTCGATTCAAGGGCTTTTCGGTGATGGATATCCGTGGCGTCTGCCCCGGCCGCTACACCAAACACAACAAGCTCACCCCCAACGCCATCGAGACCGAATTGTCCGGGTTTCCGCCCCTGGACCATTACGCGGCCCGAAACGCCCGCACCGAATACGGCACAGCCTACCGCCGGGAAGCCGCCAAACTCGAACCGGTTCCGCCGCCGGCTCGCATTCATGCCGAACACCAGGCGCCGCAGAGCGGACGCCGGGAGATGGTGATTCTGGGCAGCGCCGGCCAGCGCATCCTCACCGCCGGGGAGATCCTCTGCCTGGCGGGCGCCACGGCCGGGCTTCACGCCACCCAGAAAAACGATTATCCGATCACGGTGATGCGGGGTCATTCGGTCAGCGAAATGATTCTGGATGAACACGAGATCGGCTATACCGGTATTGAAAACCCCTCGGTAGTCGCGGCCCTGGCCCCGGAGGGGGTAGCCCGCAGAAAGAAGATGTTCGCCGGCCTTTCCGCAGACACCCTGGTGCTGGCCGCTGCCGGTGTGGAACTGCCGGACACCCCGGCCCGGGTGGAAACGATCGATTTCAAAGCCCTCAAGCTCAAATCCCCTGATCGGGCCCTGGCCGCCCTGGCCCGACTGGCGGAAAACCGCCGAATGCTCACACCGGAGATGCTCGACTCCGCACTCGCGCTTCGATTCAAAGGGAGGGTGCTCGAAGGGGCCCGATACGTGGTGGAGACGGGTCGGAGTTGATCCCACCCGATAAGGATGGAATGTGCGTCGTTCGCATATCAAAAAACATCTCTTGACCATTACTGTATATGGTTATACTATAACCTGATGACATATGAGGTCAGAATAAAAAAGAAAGTCCTCCGTAATTTAAAAAAAACTGCCAACGAATGTCCGGAAACTGCTGTTCTTATTGATTGAAGACCTCAAGGCCGATGGGCCGATACAAAAAAGCTGGCACAATTTTTCACCCTTGGGAGAAGAGACATACCATTGCCATTTAAATTATCGATATGTGGCATGTTGGACTCTCCAGGAAGGGGAAATCGTAATCGAGGTGTATTATGTTGGCTCTCGTGAAAAAGCCCCGTATTGAAATCTCTCTTCACGGGGAGAATGTTGATGAACTGGTCGAATGGATCAGCAAAAAATATGAAGTAAAAATCCTTTCATCTGACCAGGATGAGAGTGTGCCTGTTGAAGAGACCGATTTTTGGAAAGAAATGCAATCAAACAGGATCGGCAACCTTCTTTCCGCCGCCAGATTGAAGGCGAATTTCTCACAGGCCCAACTGGCTGGGAAACTTGGAATTCGTCAGAATATGATCAGTGACTATGAGAGAGGCAAACGTCGACTTACGCCTGGTATGGCAAAGCGGATTGCCGAGACGCTCAAAATCAAAGTTGAAAGAATTTCTTGATGCAAAAAATTTGCTGCACGGGAGCCCGAAAAGATTTCAACGACCCCCAAATTCCCGATGAAAATCCAACCCCTCCCCCCTTTCCCTCTCCGAAAGAAGGACTTATATTTTCAGAAAATTAATCAACGGGAAAAGAAAGCGGAATCGGATGTGTGGAATGCCTAATTCAGAGAGGACCGAACATGATCTATGAATTCAAAGGAAAACGGCCGCGGATCGGGAACAATGTGTTTATCGCACCCAGTGCCACGGTGATCGGGGATGTGGAGATCGGGGACAATTCGTCCATCTGGTACAACACCGTCATCCGCGGCGACTCCGACACCATTACCATCGGCAGAAACACCAATGTGCAGGACAACTGCACCATCCATGTGGATGAGGGCAAACCGGCGGTCATCGGAGACAACGTCACCATCGGCCATAATGCGGTGGTTCACGGGTGCAGAGTCGAAGACAACTGTCTCATCGGCATTCACTCCACCGTGCTGAACGACGCCCATATCAAAATAGGGTCCATCGTCGCCTCGAACGCCGTGGTCAAGGAAGGCCAGGCCGTAGGACCGTTTCATCTGGTGGCGGGCATTCCCTCGGAAATGAAAAAAGAGTTTTCCGAAGATATCGTGGAAGTTATCCAGGTCCCCGCGGATATTTACGTCAAAAAGGCGGCGGAATTCATGGATCTCAAACCCATTCAAGAATAGTGGACTGAACCGCTCACTAAAAAAACGCAAGGGAGAATCATGGCTGAAACAACAGGAAGGGAAACCGGATGGGTATGGGTCTGGATTCAGGACCCGGGCAAGAACGACCAGATCGTGGGCCAGCACTATGAACAGGATGACATCTCTTTCATTCCCACATTTTCGGATAAAGACGCCGCTCAGAAATGCTACCACAAACTCGCCAAGGATGAGACCTCAAAATACGAGGCACAGGCGATCCATTACCATGAACTGGTCAAAGAGGCGTCCAAGAATGATTTTCTGATCTTTATGCTGAATGAAGAAGGGGAAATTCTGAAAAAAATCGATCCAAAGAAGTGACGGGATATTCCGGAGATTTTCGGGGGCGGGCGTTCCGATGACCGTTTCCGGCCGCAAAGGCCGGAAACGGTGAAAAAAACGGCGCAGATCAGGTCTCTTCGACGGTAATCGCGTCTTCTTCACAGACTTCAATGCAGCTGTCGCAACCGATGCATTCTTCGGCGTTCACCGGAACGGATTTTCCGTCCTCCATTTCATATACGTCGGTAGGGCAGACATCCACACATTCCTCGCAACCCGCGCATTTCTCTTCATCAACAATCGGATTAAAAGCCATTCGTTTTTCTCCTTTCTTATTAAAATAAAGGCCGAAATCAATTTTCAGCCTTACCTTCTCAGGCGTTCCTGAAGTCCCTTATACCAATTAAAGAACCGAGTCAAGCCTTGCAATCATTTTTTTTGGAGGTGACGGCAAAAAGTGAACCTGGAAAATTCATCTAAATAATCAGAAGTTTAGATCTGCATCATCGAATTTATTTTCCTTAAAAGCCTGAATTTCGTTCAGTCCGCTTCGAAACCGATTCGATACCGACCCGGAAACCCGGTGGGAGTAAATCTCCCCTTCCGGCGTCATTCCTTGAATCTCGCCGGTCTTGAAAAATGGGCGCAGGAGCCTGCGGCCGATCCGCTCCCGCGCATGTTCAAAATCGCTGTTCGAATGCCGAGAGCAGCCGGTTTCAATGCCGGTTTGACTACCCATGGATTTCAAAAAATTGAGGATTCTGCCGAGGCGCAGGAGGGTCGCCGATTCCAGCCGGGAGGTGGTATCGGAAATAGGCAGCGCGGTGGATCGCATCAGGGTGAAGTGGTCGGGCAAAAGCCCCGATCGGTTCGCCGCTTCAAAATCGATGCTGCCCGGCGCCGGATAGTAGACCGACACCCCGGCCAAAGTGGGTCCGGCGGCGAGATAGAGCAGGTCCCGGACCGATTCCTCGGCGGTCTGTCCCGGCGCACCGACGATGATATAGGTCACCGTTTTCAGCCCTTCTTTTTGGGCGAAACCGATGGCCGAATCGACAGCCGCTCTCACATCCGGACGCCGAAAGCGCTTGAGACGGACCGCCGAGGTGGTCCCCAGCGACAGGTTCAGGGTTCGAAAACCGGCCTTTTTCATGGCCCGGATCACCGTCTCGTCCAGAGAGGGCGCAAAAAGACCGTTCATGGCCCGAAGCTCCAGGTTCAACTCTCCGAATCGTTCCGTGATCTCATGTAAAAGCCTCAAAAACCAGTCCCGATCCAGAGAGAGGTTTTCATCCTCGAAATCGATAAAGCGCGCCTGCCACCGGTCCACCCCTTCCCGAATCTCTCCGATGACGGCATCGATCTCCCGTCTGCGATAGGGAAGTCCGGATGCGCCCACCGAGCAGTAGGTGCATTTCATGGGGCAGCCCCGGCTGGACACGATCACGGCGCTGCCGCCCCTTTTTTTTCTGCGGTAATAATGGTGCGGCATCAGGTCCAGGGCCGGGGGCGGATAGTCGGACAAAGAATCCATCACCGCGGGGGGATTGAGATGGTAAGAGCCGTCCGGTCGACGAAAGCCGATGCCGGGAACCTCAGCCGGGTTCTGACCGTCCCTGAGGGCCTCGGCCAGATGCGGCATGCCGGCCTCCCCTTCCCCCCGAATGATGAAGTCCACCGCTGAATGGCGAAGGACCGCTTTCGGCAGGGCGCTGGGATGATGGCCGCCCAGCACGGTGATGCATTTCGGATGAAAGGACTTGACTGTGCGGGCGGTTTCCAGGGCCATGTCGCTGTAGGCGGTGAAGAGGGAGGAAATCCCCACCATAAACGGACCGGATGCCCGCACCGTTTTGCCGATGTGTTCGAAGCTGTATCCGAATCGGCGGAAATCATGAAAGAGGGCAAAGGGCGAGATATCGGGTCGGCCGTAATAGGCCTTTAAATAGTCCATCTCCTTCGGGTATGCCATCGGGCGGGATTTGGAAACGGCCAGCCCGTCAAGGATGCCCACCGAAAAGCCGTACTGCCGCAGGGCCGATGCAATGCAGGCCAATCCGTAAGGCAGGGTTCGTTTGGCGGTCAGATAGAAATCCTGAACAGGGGGTTGAATCAGGAGGATGTCGACCATGGAAAGAAGAAAAACCGGCTGTTCGGCGGTGGCCTTTGGTTCTCAGGAGGAAAGGCGGCGATTCACGTTCATGCTGTCGTAGGACCGAAAGATGAGCCGCTCCCGGTCCAGTCGATCTTCGGGAAAAGGCGCCGGTTCCAGGATCTTCACCTGATCGCCGGCCTGGACCCGGGAAGGCGCCGCATTCCACCCCTCGCCGAGCTTTCTGCCGGAGACGGTATCCAGGACCACGACCGCGGCGCCGTCGGACACCATGGAAAGAGGAACCTGCACCGATCCCCGGAGCCGGGCCGCGGCCAGGATCTCCCGCTCCCAGGAACCGAGAGAAGCGGCGGCGCATTTGATCGCCAGAAAAGGGACACCGTTGACCCGCACCAGGAGATCGATTTTGGACCGATACACTTCACCGCGTACCGCCACCTCGATGGGCGCATCCACCTCGATCTCGTCTTTGGCATATCCCTTGTCTTCCACCAGTATCCGCTCCACCTGCTGGCGGTTGCCTTCCGATCCCACATCCGGAATCTCCCGGCCGGTGATAAAATCGATGACGGTGTCAACATCTTTCATATCGCTCATAAGCGCCTCCACCTCGGCCCGACTAAATTTTATCCATTCTGAATCAAAGATTCCCCGGTCATCTCCCCGGATTTTTCCAGCCCCATCACCTCCAAAAGGGTCGGGGCGATGTCCCCCAGCTTGCCTTCCCTCAAACGAACCGTCTTTCGGCGGTCGTCCACCAGAATGAAGGGAACCGGATTGAGGGTGTGGGCGGTATGGACCTTCCCGTTTTCATCGAGCATCTTTTCGGCGTTGCCGTGATCGGCGGTAACCAGGACCGCGCCGTCCCGGGAAAGCATTTCATCGACCACCCGGCCCGCGCACCGATCCACGGTTTCACAGGCTGTCACCGCGGCATCGATGATCCCGGTATGGCCCACCATGTCCATATTGGCGAAGTTCAGAATGATCACGTCTTGTTTCCCGGACCGGATCTGCTCGATGACCGCATCGGTCACCGCCTCGGCGCTCATCTCCGGTTTGTGGTCATAGGTGGGAACCTCCCTCGGAGAAGGAATCAGGATGCGCTCCTCATCGGGAAACGGGGTTTCTTCGCCGCCGTTGAAAAAATAGGTGACATGAGCATATTTTTCGGTTTCCGCGATGCGCAGCTGATTCAGCCCGTTGCGACTGAGCACCTCCCCCAGAATCCCCTTCAGAGAAACCGGCGGGAATGCGGCCGGAAGCTCGAAGGTTTCGTCATACCGGGTCATGGTGACATACCCGCATACATTCGGCCGATTGGAGGCGTCGAAAAAATCGAAGCCCGGCTCGGTAAAGGCCCGGGTGATTTCACGGGCCCGGTCCGCCCGAAAATTGAAAAAGATCAGCCCGTCACCGTCGGAGACCAAGACCGGTTCGCCTCCCTCGGGCGTGATCACGATCGGCTTGACAAACTCATCGGTCTCCCCACGGTCATAGGCATGGGCCACCGCCTGAATCGGATCGGGTTCCGTCACCCCTTCACCCTTGGTGTAAAGCCGATAGGCTTTTTCGATCCGGTCCCACCGCTTGTCCCGGTCCATGGCGTAATATCGGCCGCAAATGGTGGCGATTTCACCGAACCGATGCCGCTCCATATGGGCCGACACCTGCCGCAGGTAGTCGATCCCGGCAGTGGGCGAGGTGTCCCGGCCGTCGAGAATGGCGTGGACAAAGACCTGGTTCACCCCTTTGCGCCGGGCCATATCCAGCAGCGCCAGCAGATGGGTCAACTGGCTGTGGACCCCGCCGTCGGAGACCAGGCCCATCAGATGAAGCCGTCCGCCTTCACGATTGACCTTTTCCATCAGCTCGCTCATGGCCGGGTTTTCGAAAAAATCCCCGTTTTGAACCGCCAGATCGATGCGCAGGAGATCCTGGTAGACCACCCGCCCGGCGCCGATATTGAGGTGGCCGACCTCTGAGTTGCCCATAATCCCCTCGGGCAGCCCCACCGCCTCGCCGGAGCAGACCAATCGGGTATGGGGATATTCCGCCTGAAGCCGTTTAAGGTTCGGGGTTTCGGCCAATGAAATCGCATTTCCGTCAGTGGCCGGATTAACCCCCCAGCCGTCCAGGATCATAAGCAGACAAGGTCGTTCAGTCTTCATCTTCCACCATGGCTTCTTCTTCGAGTTCGTTTTCGCTTTCAATCAGGCTCGGGGTCTTGATGCGCTCGGCATCCGCCCAGAGGCCCTCCAGATCATAAAACCTGCGCACGGAATCATAGAAGACGTGGATGATCACATGGCCGTAGTCCATCAGCACCCAGTGACCTTCGCGAATGCCTTCCACACTGATCGGCTTTTTTCCATGCTCCTTTAAAAAGGTCCGGATGTTTTCGGCGATCGCCGTCACCTGCCGGTTCGAACGACCGCTGCAAATAATAAACGCATCGGCAATGGAGGTCAGATCATGGACATCCAGGACCACGACGCCGAATGCCTTTTTGCTGATAGCCGCTTTGACATAAAGATCTAAGGACGAATCAACCGTCATGTAATATCATGCACCTCATTTAAAAAAATTATAGTTGGGATATCGTCCGGATCACCGTCGATGCCGGACAAATCGTCGATCTTATTCCCGAATCTGACCGTCGCCGAACACCACGAATTTGGTGGTGGTCAATTCCTCCACCCCCATGGGGCCGAAGGCATGGAGCTTGGAGGTGCTGATCCCGATTTCAGCGCCCAGCCCCAGCTGACCGCCGTCATTGAAGCGGGTCGAGGCGTTCACCATCACCACCGAGGCGTCCACCTCCCGAACGAACCGTCTGGCCCTGCGGTAATCCGATGTGACGATGGTTTCGGTATGGCTGGAGCCGTACCGGGTCATATGGGCGATCGCCTCGTCCATATCCGCCACCACCTTGACGGCCAGGATCAGATCCAGATATTCGGCCTCCCAATCGGCCTCGGTCGCCTCCGCAACCCGGGGAAGAATCCGCCGGGTCTCTTCGCATCCCCGAAGTTCCACCCCGGCCGCCTGGAACCGATCGGCCATCGGCGGCAGAAAAGCAGGGGCCGCGGTCTCATGGACCAACAGGGTCTCCAGGGCATTGCAGACCCCGGGCCGCTGCACCTTGGCATTGAAACAGATCTTCTCGGCCATCTGGAAATCGGCGCCCTCGTCCACATACACATGGCAGACGCCCTTGTAATGCTTCAACACCGGAATTTTCGAGTTTTCCACCACAAACCGGATCAGCCCTTCGCCGCCCCGGGGAATAATCAGATCGATATGTTCCTCCTGCTTCAGGAGGAGATGGACCGCCTCCCGGTCCCGCACCGGCACCACCTGGATCGCTTTTTCCGGCATTCCGGACTCGCGCAGCACACTGCCGACCACATCGGCCAATGCCTGATTGGAATGAAGCGCCTCGGAGCCGCCCCGCAGGATCACCGCATTGCCCGCCTTGAAGCAGAGGCCGGCCGCGTCGATGGTGACATTGGGCCGGGATTCGTAAATGATGCCGATCACCCCGAGGGGAATCCGCATTCGGGAGACCTGAAGACCGTTGGGCCGGGTCCAGGATTTGGTGACGGCGCCCACCGGATCTTCCAGATCCGCCACCTCCCGCAGACCGTCGGCCATGCCGGTGATGGTGGCGGGTTTGATGGACAGCCGGTCCAGCATGGCATCGGACAGCCCCATTTCACGGCCCCGCTCCAGGTCCTTGCGGTTTTCCGCCTGAATCCGGTCGCCTTCCGCCTCGAGCCGGTCGGCGATTTTGATCAGCACCGCATCCTTTTTTCGGGATTCGCACCGGGCCATTTCAACCGATGCGGCCCGTGCCGATCGAGCCATATTCGAAATGATCGTTTCAATGCTCATGAGATTCTCCCGCCGTTTTCCCTACTATAATCATAAATTATTAATTTTCCAGCAGATCAATATAGGATTTCAGCTCCATCACCCGATTTTTGACGATATTCATGCGATCTTCCACCCGCATGGGGGTGTACATGGTGCCCTCAAAACCGGCATAGATGCTGTCGATCAGGGCGAATTCAAGATCCCGGTACTGAAGCCACTCCGACTGGGCCGCCTTGAGAGCCGCCTGGCCCTCGGACTGAAGCCGCCCCCGCAGTTCTTTGTAGATGCGGTTGAGTTCTCCGTCCCACATCTCATAGGCCGCAAAGAGGCAGTTGGTCATGCCGGCGGTGGTGTCATCCTTGACCATACATTCGGCCAGCCGCCGGTCGATGGAATGAAGCGGGGAAACCAGTTCCGATGCTTTTTCGGCGGCGGGCCCGAATACCCATGCCGCCTGGTCGGCCGAAACCGTTCCCGCGACGGCCATCAGACAAAAGGCGGTCAGGAAGATGGCTTTTCGAAGCATACCAAACCTCTGTCGGTTCTCAAGAAGGGCCGGGACTCTGCCGAAATCGATGAAGGAGAGAATCACTCCTCTCCGGTGATGGTCAGGTTGTCTCTGTGGATGACCTCATCATAGGGTTTATCCCCAAGCACCGCTTTGATTTCCCCGGTTTTCAGGCCCTTGATTTTTCGAATGTCCGCGGCGCTGTAGTTGACCAGTCCGATCCCCAGGATGTCGCCGCCGCCGTTTTTGAAGGCCACCGGTGCGCCCACCCCGAATTCGCCTTCCACCGCTTTGATCCCGGCGGGGAGCAGGCTTTTTCCGTTTTCGAGCAGGGCGCGCACCGCCCCGGCATCGATCCGGATGACGCCTTTGGGCTTGGTGGTGAATCCGATCCAGCGCTTTCGGTTGGCCATTTTCTGATTTTTGGGGATAAAAAAAGTGCCGTGGGTTTCGCCGGCGGCCATTCGCAGCAGAATATCCGGCTTGTCCCCCCGGGCGATGATCATGGGGATTCCCGCCGTATTCACCTTTCGCGCCGCCCGAACCTTGCTCAGCATACCGCCGGTGCCCAGGGCCCCGGGGATATCTCCGGCCAGCTGCTCGATCTCACGCCGAATGGCGGTGACCACCGGGATGAGATCGGCATCCGAATGGGTTCGGGGGTCTTTGGTGTAGAGGCCGTCGATATCGGTGAAATTGATCAGCACATCGGCATTCATGAGCAGCGCGATCATGGCTGAGAGATTGTCATTGTCGCCGAACTTGATCTCCTCCACCGAGACGGTATCGTTTTCATTGATGATGGGCAGAATCCCCCATCCCAGAAGGGTATGAAGGGTATTGCGGGCGTTGAGGTACCGTTTTCGGGCCTGGAGTCCGTCGCCGGTCAGCAGGATCTGCGCCACATTTTTGCCGTACACCTCGAAGGCCTTTTCATACTCCCGGATCAATCTGGCCTGACCCACGGCCGACACCGCCTGGCGCTCGGGAATGGATTCGGGGCGCCGGGAAAGGCCGATCTTTTTCACGCCCGCGGCCATTGCGCCGGAGGAGACCAGGACCACCTCCCGGCCCGCATCGATCAGGGCGCTGATCTGCCGGCTCAGGGATTCGATCACATCCAGATTCAGGCCGTTGTCTCGGGTGATGACATTGGAACCGACCTTCACCACCATGCGATGGGCGGTTTCAACCGTGTTGGGATGTTTTTCCATCGTCGAATTGTTTCAGCAGTTGAATGATTCGGGATTTCAGTTCGGGAATGCCTTCTCCGGTGAGGGCGGAAATGGTCATAAACGGCGCCGAATCGCCCCGCTCCGCCGCCGCCGACTGAAACAGCTCCTCGGCCACTTCCGCACCGGGAAGATCCGTTTTATTCAGCACCACGATCTGGGGTTTGTGTGCCAGGGACGCATCGTAGAGGGCCAGCTCCCGGTTGAGGGCGTCGTAACTCGCCAGAGGATGGTCGGGGTCCATATCCGGCCCGTCGATCAGATGAACCAGGATTCGGGTTCTCTGGAGATGCCGCAGGAATTGAATCCCCAACCCGGCCCCGGAATGGGCCCCTTCGATCAGGCCCGGAATATCCGCCACCACGAAAGATTCTCCCCAATCGGTCTGAACCACCCCGAGGTTGGGCGTCAAGGTGGTAAAGGGATAATCGGCGATTTTGGGTTTTGCTGAGGAGAGAACACTGATCAGGGTGGACTTGCCGGCATTGGGAAGCCCCATGATGCCCACATCGGCCAGAAGCTTGAGTTCCAGTTTAAGGGTCCGGGTCTCCCCGGGTTCGCCGGGTTGGGCGAAGCGGGGGGCCTGATGGGTGGCGGATTTAAACCGGGTGTTGCCCTGCCCGCCTCGGCCGCCCCGGGCGATGACGGCGGATTCTTCGGGTTCGGTGAAGTCCTTGAGCACCTCACCGGTATCGGCATCCAGGACCAGGGTTCCGGGAGGAATATCCAGGATCAGATCCGCTCCATTCCTCCCGGTTTTCTGTCGCCCCTGGCCGCCGAGGCCGTTTTCGGCCCTGAAAAGTTTCTGGAACCGAAAATGGTAGAGGGTGCGTTTTCGGGGGGATGCCTTTAGAATGACATCGCCGCCTTTTCCGCCGTCGCCGCCGTCGGGTCCGCCCCTGGGGATGAACCGCTCCCGTCGGAAACTGACGCAACCGCTGCCCCCGTCCCCGGACTGGACGGTGACGGTCGCTTCGTCAATGAATTTCACTCGAAAGGGATCACTCGGGATAGACGGAGGCGCGTTTTTTGGATTTGCCCATCCGTTCATAGGATACGACGCCGTCTACCAGGGCGAACAGGGTATAATCGCTGCCCAGGCCCACATTCTCGCCGGGATGAATTTTGGTCCCCAGCTGCCGGACCAGAATGTTGCCGGCCCGGACCTTCTGACCCCCGTATCGCTTCACGCCGCGGCGCTGGCCGTTGCTGTCGCGCCCGTTTTTGGAACTGCCGCCTGCTTTCTTATGTGCCATGGTGCTTACTCCTCACTTTTTTCCTGAACGTCTTGTTTTTCCTGAAGGGTCGGGGATTCGGCCGGTTCCGTCTCCGCAGGGGATTTCTCGGCCAGCCGTCCGCTTCCGATGCTGTCGACCTTGACCGCCGTGTAATACTGGCGATGGCCCTGTTTGCGACGATATCTTTTTCGCCTCTTGTATTTGAAGACGATGATCTTTTTGGCCCGATCCTGTTCCACGATGTGCCCTTCGACCGTCATCCCGTCCACAACCGGCCGGCCGATCTCGACATTGTCGCCGTCGGAAACCATCAGCACCTGGTCGAATGTCACCGGGGCGCCCACCTCTCCGGGCAGTTTTTCCACCCGGAACATCTCTCCCTCTCGGACTTTGTACTGCTTTCCGCCCGAGTTCACGATCGCGTACATGGTGATATACCTCCTTTAATCAGACTCGTTTCCATTGGAATGTAAAAATAGATAATATTAGTAGAACCAGAATTTTTGTCAAGAAAATTTTAAGCCATTTCCACAAGTCCGATCAGGACCGCCTCCCGGCCCGAATCATCCCCCGCCGCCCCATCCGGCTGAATCAATCGGGACAACATCCGCCGGGGGGAAATCCCGGCACGATACACCGTCAGAGAAACCCTTTCCTCTTCGGACGAAGCCTTCGAAACCGGCGGGGGATCGAGATCTCCCGAGGTCGATAGCAGACCGTTCAAATATGATTGAAGGAGGTTTTGAAACTCGGAGGATATCGCCCCTTCACGGGAAGGAACGGGAATCGATTCGATTCGCCCCGCTTCCGCGGTTTCCGGAAACCGGTCTCTCACCTCTTCAACAACCGCGGGACTGGTGGTCACCCAGACGGCGGGTGGTTCCGGGTCGGCGAGCACCAGACGGGCCCAGGCCCGAAGCCGATCCCCTGTCCGGCGGGTTCCGGGGTCTCGAAGCACCCGTGGGGAAGATCCGGATACCCATCCCGGAAAGTCTTCATCGGCCTCCTCGCCCCTCAGATGATACATCAGGTCTTTCTCCATGGTTTGGTAAGAGCTCAGATCGCTCTCCACCTCCCAGTCATGGCGGTCGAACTCCTGGGCCATGCAGAGAAACACCCGCGCGGAGAAGGTCGGGTCCGGCCCCTTATCTTCGGGTTCTCCGGCCAGGGTTTTCCGCAGATCGGTTTGAATCCGGTGGACGGAAAACTCCCCATAAAAAGGAACATCGACCCCGCCGGCCTTCAGAAAGGCCTTCTCGGCCCCCGCATGGATGTCGGCCCATTGGCGATAGCCCTGTAGTACCGCCTCCAGATGGTCCGCCTCTCCGGTCACGGGCATTCGAACCACCAGGGTTCCCGCTTCCGCCCCGGCCTGAACGGAGGGGGGAATGTGAAGGGCGGAGGGCTGATAAACCGCGGTTTTTTCAAAGCAGCCGGCCAGTTTTCGAATCCAGGGGGGCGGCAAAAACGTCATTGGAAAATAGGTGGGAATCATAGAACTCCTTAAGTCGTTTTGGAATCTCGGGGCGCCACCCCTTTGATAATCAGTTGGTCTCGAATCTCATCGGCCAAGGTCCAGTTCCGTTCCCGGCGGGCCGCCTCTCTTTTGTCCATCAAGGCCCGGATTTCCGGATCCTCGACTTCGTCGCCGAAATCGAACACGTTGAGCACCCCGTCGATCTGGCGGAAGGCCGCGATGATCTTATCGGCCCCGGCCCGATCCAGCCCCCCCGACAGAATCAGGGAATTGATCCGCTTGATGTTCTTGAACAGGGAGGCGATGGCCGCCGAAATATTGAGGTCGTCGTCCATGGCGGTGATAAATCCCTGCCGAATGTCGTACAGGAGCTGATCCAGCTCCCCGTAGGGAGCCCCCGATTCCAGCTCCCGCAGGCTTCTCAGACAGGCGTCCAGACGGCCGAGGGCCCGCCGGGCCGCGTCCAGGCTTCGGTTGGAAAACCGGACCGGCTTCCGGTAATGGGACGACAGCAGCCAGAAACGGATTTCCCGGCCGGTATAGCCCCGGCCCAGAAAATCATCCAGGGTCAGGCCGGGCCGGTTCAGATCGAGCTTTCTGCCGTTTTCCAGAACCCGGTCGCAGTGGAGCCAGAACCGGGCCAGCGGTTTTCCGGTCAGGGCCTGGGCGATGGCGATTTCATTTTCATGGTGGGGAAAGACCAGCTCCCGGCCGCTGGTGTGAATATCGAAACTCTCCCCCAGATACTTCATGGACATGGCCGCGCACTGAATATGCCAGGAGGGGCGGACATTGCCCCAGTCGGTGCTGGTGTAAAGACCCCGCTTCAGCTCGGTGAGTCGGCACCGCTTGAACAGGGTGAAGTCCCGGGGGTTCTCCTTTTCGTATTCGTCCAGGTCGACGGTGGAACCGAGCCGGATCTTTTCCAGGTCGATCCCGGACAGGCTGCCGTAGTCGGAAAACCGGGAAATGTCGAAATAGAGCGACCGCAGCTTTTCATAGGCGAATCCCTTACGGACCAGCTTCTCGGCCAGGGCCACCATCTCCTCCACATGTTCGCTGGCCCGGGGGTATCTGTCCGCCGGTTCGACGCCCAACACCTCCAGATCCTTTCGAAAGGCATCGATATAGCCCCGGGTGAATTCCGACAATTCCATGTCGGCCTCGGCCGAACCGTTGATGGTTTTGTCGTCCAGATCGGTGATGTTCATCACATGGGTGACGTCGTAGCCCCGGTATTCGAGATATCGGCACAAAAGATCCGAAAAGACGAACCGCCGCCACTCGCCGGGATGAAGCCGGGCATGGGCGGTGGGCCCGCAGGAGTAGACCGACACCTTCCCCGGCACCAGAGGCTCAAAGGTTTCCTTGGTTCGGCTCAGGGTGTTGAAAAGCTTCATGGCCACGGTGTCCCGCACGGTAAACAGATCGGTGCTCAGATACCGCTCCCCGCCGTCGGGGAAAATGGTCACGATGACCCCTTCCTCCATGGCTTCGGCTTCTTTGGCTGCGATCACCATGGCCGCCCCGCTGGACATGCCCACGAAAAGCCCCTCCTCCTTGGCCAGCCGCCGGGTCATGTCAAAGGCCTCCTCATCGTCGATATTGATCTTTTTGTCCAGGCGGTTTTTTTCGAAGAGGCCGGGCTCATAGGCCTCTTTCATGTTTTTGAGACCTTGAAGCTTATGGCCCAGGTAAGGCTCCACCCCGATGATCCGGATGTCCGGATTGTATTCCTTCAGCCGCCGCGACAATCCCATCAGGGTTCCGGTGGTTCCCATGGTGGCCACCAGTTTGGTGATTCGCCCTTCGGTCTGGGTCCAGATCTCCGGACCGGTGCCGTAATAATGGGCCCTCCAGTTGGCTTCGGTGTTGTACTGGTCGGCCATGAAGTAGTCGTCCGGGTTTTCCCGGGCCAGCCGGTAGACCTCTTCGATGGCGCCGTCGGTGCCCATGTGGCCCGGGCTGAGAAGAATTTCCGCGCCCCGGGCCTGAAGAATTTTACGACGCTCGATACTGGCCGATTCCGACATGGCCAGCAGCAGACGGTATCCCTTGACGGCGCAGACCAGGGCCAGACCGATCCCGGTGTTTCCGCTGGTGGCCTCGATCACCGTCTTGTCCGGCGTCAGCTTCCCGGATTCCTCCCCGGCCTGAATCATGTAAAAGGCGGCCCGGTCCTTGATCGACCCGCCCGGATTCATGTATTCCAGCTTGGCCAGAATCCGGACCCGGGGGTTGGGGTTGAGGCGGCGAATCTCTACCAGCGGGGTATTGCCGATGGCATCTAAAATTGAATAGGTCATGGGTGTAATATTCCGTTGATGATTTCCAGAACCGCTTCCTGAACACGAGAAGGGTCCCGGGCGGCGTCCACGATGCGAAACCGCTCCGGCTCCCGCCGGGCCAGGTCCAGATATCCGGCCCGCACCCGTTCATGAAACCCGAGGGCCTCTTCCTCAAACCGGGTTTGTTCCGCCTCTTCACCGTCGGCATCGATTCGGCGCCAGGCCCGGGAGAGGCCGATTTCAGGAGACAGATCCAGCAAAAGCGTCAGATCCGGTTTGAAATCGTTCAGAACCAGCCGATGCAGATCCCAAAGCAGGTCGACATTCAAGCCCCGTCCATATCCCTGATAGGCCAAGGTGGCGTCCAGATATCGATCGCAGAGAACCGTCTCTCCGCGGTTCAGAGCGGGACGGACCACCGTTTCCACGTGCTGGACCCGGTCGGCCATATACATCAACAGCTCGGCCTTATGAACCAGATCCTTGTTTTCGGGATGGAGCAGAATGGCCCGAATCCGGGCCCCGATGTCGGTGCCCCCCGGCTCCCGGGTCACTCGGCAGGGGATGCCGTCTTGAGCCAATGCTTTCGCAATCGCCCGAATCTGGGTGGTCTTTCCGGACCCCTCGATGCCTTCAAAGGTGATGAACATAGGCTTCGCCGGCTACTCGGAGGGTTCTTCCGGCGGTTTTCCGCGATACAGGTGCCGGCCCAGCATGCGGTTGTAAGAAGTCCAGGACTCGTTGGGGTCCTCCCCGGCAAGGAATTCCCGAATCCCGTTCATTTTGGCGTCGATGTCGTCGATCTGATTCAGGAGGACCGCTTCCATCAGCCTCGGCGGTTCCGGAGAGCCGAACTCCCGGCTGCCGTGGTGGCTCACCACCATATGCTTGACCAGCATGGCGGTCTCCGAAGGAAACCCCGCCAGTTCCCGAATCTTGTCGTCGATCATGGCGCATCCGATCACGATGTGGGTCAACAGCTTTCCTTCATCCGAGTACCCGATGGCGAATTGGTAGTCGAACTCCCGGGTTTTGCCGATGTCGTGAAGAACGGCCCCGGCCAGCAGAAGATCCAGATTGACCCCGCTGTAGTGTTTGGCGATCTCCTTGGCCAGAACCGTCATGGAAAGGGTATGCTCCAGAAGCCCCCCGATATAGGCATGGTGCATTTTTTTGGCGGCGGGTGCGGTTTTAAACCGCCGGACGAACTCCTCATCCGCCCAGAACGCCTCCATCAACCGTTTAATGTGGGGGTCCCGAATGCACTCGGTCACCGTCCGCTTCAACCGGTCGAACATCCGGTCCGGATTCCGGGCGGTGACCGGCAGAAAGTCTGCGGGGTCCACGGTGTCGGTATCGCAACAGACCAACCCCCGCACCGTCAATTGAGGTCCGCCCCGAAATTCGGAGACCGCCCCGGTCACCCGCACAAAGGCGCCGGATACGGCCGCCCCGTTGATCTCTTCCACATTGTCCCACGCCACGCCTTTGATATCGCCGGTCCGGTCTGCAAAACTGAAGCTCAGAAAGCTGTCTCCGTTTTTTTTCCGGCCGATGCTTTTTTCGGCCAGAACAAAGACATCGTCGATCAGATCTCCGACGCAGAGCATGTTGACAAACTGCTTTTTTCGATCCATCAGGAATCCAATTCCCACCCCTTCAGCTCCTCCAGGGCATCGTAATCGGTCAGATCGCACCTCAGGGGGGTAATGATTATGTAATTGTGGCAGAGGGCGTCTCCATCAATGTTGAGATTCTCCCCGAAGATTCGGCTGTCGCTCCCCAGCCAGTGATAGGCCCGGTTACGGGGATCGACCCGGTTTTCATAATATTCTTCCGAAAGCACATTGATTCCCTGTCGAGTGATCCGCACCCCGGCGGCCTTTTTCAATGGAATATCGGGAAGATTCACATTCAGCACCGTTCCGAAGGGAAGCCCTTTTTCCTTCACATGCAAAGCCAGTTTTTCCGTAAACAGAGCCGCATCCTCGTAATCTTCGACCTCGTAGCCGTTGATGGAGACGGCGATCGCCGGCAGCCCGAACAGCGCCGCCTCCCGGGCCGCCGCCACCGTTCCCGAATAATTGATGCTCACCCCCACGTTGGCCCCCGGATTGATGCCCGAGACCACCAGGTCGGGTTTTTCCTTCAGAATCTCGGTCAGGCCCAGCTTGATGCAGTCGGCCGGTTTTCCATCCACGCCGTATCCCTTCCATCCGCCGTTGACGGTGATGTGTCGAGTCCGAAGCGGGCGGTACAGGGTAATGCCGTGGCTCACCGCGCTTCGCTCATGATCCGGGGCCACCACCGTCACCGAATGATCCTGGCTGAATCGTTTGTAAAGCGCCCACAATCCCGGGGCATAAATGCCGTCGTCGTTGGTCAACAGTATCTTCATGACTCCACCGCCGGTCCAAACACTTGGTTCACTCCACACCGCTCTTGACTTTTGCGGCGCAACTTGGTTTTATACTGCATATGCCGTCGGCATTCAACTGATAATCTTCTCTCCTTCGGGAGACCTTTTTCAGGTCTTGATCCCGCCAAAAGATCAAGGCCCTTTTTTATGGGCCGGAAGAATCGGCTTGGAAACAGATCAGGTGTTTTCGCCGGATATCGATGCGCCGCATTCATTCGAAAAGAAACGGGGAGACTCGATCGGAGACCGGCCGAGGACGTCGCGGCGCCGCCCGCTTCCTTGTGCTTCTCTGCATCGCGGTCTGGATATTTTCCGCCATCCCGGGTGCGTACGCGCAATCGGCCCGGGAGCTGATCGGCCGACAGACAGAAGCCCCTTGGGAGATCAAGGCCGCCGAGGTGGAGTATGACTCCCGGAATGATGTCTATATCGCCCGGGGCGGAGTCATCATCAGCAGCGGCGGATACCGTCCGGTTCGACCATAAAAACCTGACCGCCCATGCGCAAGGCCATGTGGTCTTGTCCACACGGGAAGATTATCTGACCGGAGATCGCATCGACATCAATCTCGAGGATCAGACCGGCATCATTTATCAGGCCGCCGTCTTTTTAAAAGAAAACCATTTTTATCTCAAGGGGGAGCGGATCGAAAAAGTAGGGGCCGATGAATACCGGGCCTTCAAGGCCAGCATCACCACCTGCGAGGGGGACCGGCCCGACTGGAAAATCACCGGTCGAAACCTTCAGGTCAAGATGGACGGATACGGAACGGTTCAAAACGCGGCCTTTTGGGTTCGGAATATTCCGGTGATGTATTCCCCTTTTTTTTTCTTTCCGGCCAAATTCAAGCGGGAAACCGGGCTGCTGACCCCTCAGTTCGGCCGATCCGAACGCCGGGGTCTCGAATACCGTCAGCCTTTTTTCTGGGCCATCGACAAAAACACCGACGCCACTATTTATAACCACTACATGACCGAGCGGGGAAACAAAATAGGGGCCGAATACCGGTATATGCTCGATCCGATTTCAAAAGGCTCGGTGAAATTCGATTATCTGGATGATCAAAAGGTGGATGACGGCCTCGGAAACGCCGGCGAAGAGTACGGGTATGATCAGGATTCCCATCTGCGTCCCAACTCGGACCGGTACTGGTTTCGAATGAAGGCCGACCAGGCCCTGCCCCGGGAGGTGACCGGCCGTCTGGACCTGGACATCGTCAGCGACCAGGATTACCTGTACGAATTCAAAAACGGCTACTCGGGATTCGACGACACCCGATCCGACTTTATCGATCTTTTCGGCCGGGAGATCGATGACTATAACGACCCCATCCGGACCAACCGGCTGAACCTGAACAAGAAATGGCCCTACTACAGCCTCAATGCCGAAGCCCTCTGGTATGACAACGTCATCAACCGCCGGTGGGAGGATACCGATACCACCCTGCAGCGGCTTCCGTTTATCACCCTCAACTCGTCCAAGCAACCCGTCGGGGATACCCCGCTTTACTGGTCCGCGGACACCGAATACACCCATTTTTATCGCCGGGACGGCGCCCGGGGCCACCGGACCGATCTCTATTCCCGGGCCTATCTGCCCTTCCATTATCATCGGCGGGTTTTTTTCGAACCCTCTCTCGGGGTTCGGGAGACCCTCTGGTACATCAACCGGTTCGAAGCAGAAGAAGAAGACCGGGACAGAAACGCCAACCGGGAAATGATGGATGTCCGGCTGGATGTCGCCTCGGATCTCTTCCGGGTCTATGCCCTCGACCCGGACCGGGGCGGTCTGTTGAAGAGACTGGATCTGCGGCCCGAAAAGATACGGCACCTGATCCGTCCCCAGCTGATTTACGAGTATGTGCCGGATGTCGATCAGGAGGATTACCCCTTTTTCGACGCCCTGGACCGGCTGGAAAGAAAAAACCGGTTCACCCTGGCCCTGATTCAGACCTTTGTATCCCGGACCCCGGCGCCGCTTTCGAAAGGCGCCGATACGGCGGAAAACGGTTCGCCCGCGCTGGATTACCGCTACCACCGGTTCTGCCGCATACAGCTTCAGCAGAGTTATGATCTGAATGAATTCAGGGGAGAGGATGAACTTCTGGGCTATAATTTTTCGGATCGCACCAATCCGGAAATCGGGGAACGGCTCTCTCCCCTGTTTGCCGACATCGAACTGGCCCCTTCCCGGTTTTTCTCCATCGCGGCGGATGCCGAGTGGTCCCACAGCCGAAGCGATTTTCGTTCGCGGAATATCGCCCTCAACCTGCGCGACGGCCGGGGGGATCGGGCCGCCATTGAACACCGGTATACGCGGGATTTCACGGAATCGCTTCTGACCAGCCTGACCCTTCAATGGACCCGCCGGATTTCGACGGTTTTGGATGTGGAACGAAACATGCGCGACGGCGAAACCGTCAAAACCGGGCTGGGCCTGCGCTATTCGGCCCAGTGCTGGTCCCTCGATTTTCGCTATTTGAATGAACAGGACGACCATTCCTTTGGATTCATGGTCTATCTCAACGGATTGGGAGGCATCGGAACCGACTGATGACAAGTGACGATTTAAAACGGGCCTGGTATGTGCTCCACACCAAGAGCCGATTTGAAAATGTAGTCAATGAAGGACTTCTGGGAAAATCCATGGAAGTTTTTCTTCCCAAGATCACCGTTCGAAGCAAACGAAAGGATCGAAAAAAAATGATCCGGGTGCCCCTTTTCCCCGGATATGTATTTGTCAGGACCGACCTCAACCCCTACGAGCATGTGGAAATCGTCAAGACCACCGGCGCGGTCCGGCTGGTCGGCAACGCGGTCGGCCCGGTCCCGGTGCCGGATACGAAAATCGAATCCCTCCAGATCATGGTTTCCACCGACCAACCGGTAGCCACCGGCACCGTCTTTCAGGAGGGGGAACGGGTGATGGTGGTCTCCGGCCCCTTTGCCGGGGTGGTGGGGATCTTCTCACGATACCAGGGGCTGGACCGGGTGATTGTTCATGTGGACATTTTGGGGCAGTTCGCCGCGGTGGAGGTGGATACCGAGGATATCGAGAAGCTCCCTGAAATATTAACATAACCGCTTGACTTCTTATAAGATTACCTTTAAATTAGTAAAAATTTGCTTTCCTGAATCCAATTCTTCGAGAAGGAGTTTAAGGAGTTTACATGAACAAACTGGAACTGATCTCTACCCTCAAGAACGAGGCCAACATTTCCAAAACCGAGGCGGCCAAGGTGGTGGAGATCTTCTTCGACAGTATGGCCGAAGCGCTTGCAGAGGGCGAACGGGTGGAAATTCGGGGGCTGTGCAGTTTTTTCGTCAAGGATTATAAAAGTTATACCGGAAGAAACCCCAAAACCGGAGATAAAGTGACCATCAGCCCCAAAAAACTTCCCTTTTTCAAGTGCGGAAAAGAATTGAAGGAACGGGTGGACTACTGATCGTGACCGAAGACGCCTTCGAAATCCTGGAAGGCCAAAGGGCGCTGGACCCGCTGACCGCCGTTCTCCGTAAAGAAACGATTCCGCACGCCCTGCTGTTTACCGGCATGGAGGGTATCGGCAAAAGAACCGCCGCCCTGGCGCTGGCCATGGCGTGCAACTGCGAGGCGCCGGCCGGCGGCCCTCGGGACAGCCTGCTTTCCGTGGCCCGCTGCGGATGCCGTTCCTGCCGGAAAATCCGCTCCGATCATCACCCGGACATTCACCGGGTCGCACCCTCGGGGGCCTATATCAAAATCGACCAGATCCGCCGGATGTGCCGGAGCCTGGCGCTGAAACCCTATGAGGCCAGAATCCGGGTGGCGATTCTGGCCGGGGCCCAGCACATGAACCCCGAGGCCGCCAACGCCCTTTTGAAAATGCTGGAAGAACCCCCGGATCGGACCGTTCTGATTCTGACCGCCGTGCAGGCGGCGGACCTGCTGCCGACCATCGTCTCCCGATGCCGCACCGTCCGCTTCTCACCGCTTCCCAAAAGCCGAGTGCGGGAGATACTGATCCGGCGTTACGGCCTTCCCCCTGAAGAAGCCGCCTCCCTGGCCGAGTTGAAAAGCGGGATCGACATTTCCGAAAACGGAATGGGTCCGAAAGAATGGGCCAGATGGCGGGCCGGCATTCTGCACATCTGCGCCGATCTGAGCGACCCGGAACACCCCCGCCCCCCGGGAATGCTGCTGGCGTTTGCGGAAAAACTATCAAAACATCGGGACATCCTTTCGGATTCCCTGGATATCATTAAAACCTGGCTGAGGGACCTGATGGTCTGCCGGTATGCACCGGATAAGCTGATCAACAGGGATTGCGGCCCCATTCTCCAGAATTTATCCCGGAAGATGACGGTACAATCACTGCTCTCCAAGATCGACGCGGTCGGCGCGGCCCAGAAGGCCCTTGTCTCCAATGCCAACCCGCGACTCACTCTGGAGGTCCTGGTCCTGCGGCTCTCGAGATCTGAATTATGACAAAAGTCGTAGGCGTTCGTTTCAAACCGGCAGGGAAAGTATACGATTTCAATGCCGGTGCATTCGTATTGAAAATGGGAGATCCGGTCATTGTGGAAACCGAACAGGGCCTCGGGCTGGGAGTCGTCGCCGTAGACCCGATCCATCGGGACGCCGCACCCACCGACCGGCCTTTGAAAAAGGTATTTCGGTTGGCCACCGAGAACGATTTCGAGCAGAGAGAAAAAAATATCGAGATCGAAAAACAGGCCTATGCATTTTGTCAGCAATGCATCGCCAGGCTTTCCATTCAGATGCATCTCTTCACCGTGGAGTCCACCTTCGATGCCAACAAGCTGACCTTTTTTTTCACCGCCGAAGGGCGTGTCGATTTCCGAGAGCTGGTCAAGATGCTGGTCAAGGAATTTCGCATTCGCATTGAAATGCGACAGGTGGGCATTCGCAATCAGGCCAAGATGTGCGGCGGCATGGGCCGGTGCGGGCGTGAGCTGTGCTGCTCCAGTTTTCTGGAAAAATTCGAACCGGTCTCCATCCGCATGGCCAAGGAACAGGGGCTTTCCCTGAATCCCACCAAAATATCCGGTCAATGCGGACGCCTGATGTGCTGTCTCACCTATGAAAACGCCACCTACCATGAACTCAAATCGACCTTCCCCAAAATCGGCCGAATGGTGAACACCCCCGAGGGGAAGGCCAAAGTGATCCGTCACAACATCATCTGCAACCGAATTGCGGTGCGAACCGAAGACAATCGAGAAATCGAATTCAATCTGGACGATCTTCCGCCCAAACCCCAGTCGAAGCCCCGCAACCTGGACAACTGAGAAAAACGGCCCGAAGATCCATCAGGAGACCAACCCGGCAGGAGATAAAACAGGAGAAATCATGTCCGGAACTTTCTATATCACCACGCCCATCTATTACGTAAACGCCAAACCCCACCTGGGGCATGCCTATACCACCATCACCGCCGACGTGGCCTGTCGGTTCCACACCATGAAAAACGAGGAGACCTTCTTTCTGACCGGCACCGACGAGCACGGCGATAAGATCGAACGGGCCGCCAAAAAAGAAGACATGTCCCCCAGAGAATATGTGGACAGGATCAGCGCCGTTTTCAAGGGCCTTTGGCCGGAACTCGATATCGATTACGACCGGTTCATCCGCACCACCGACCCCCGTCACATGGCCCTGGTTCAGTCGATTCTGCAGAAGATTTACGATGCCGGGGACATCTATTACAGCGAATATGAAGGAATGTACTGTTTCGGGTGCGAACGGTTCTACACCGACCGGGAACTGGTGGACGGAAAGTGCCCGGATCACGAAGTGGAACCCGAGATCATCAAGGAATCCAATTATTTCTTCAAAATGAGCCGGTATCAGGACTGGCTCATCGACCATATCGAGAAAAACCCCGATTTCATTCGTCCCGAACGCTATAAGAATGAAGTCCTGGCCTTTCTGCGGGAGCCGCTGGAAGATCTCTGCATTTCCCGGCCCCGAAGCCGGTTGCAGTGGGGGATTCCCCTTCCCTTCGACGAAAATTACGTCACCTATGTCTGGTTCGACGCCCTGCTCAACTATGTCTCGGCCCTCGGGTATCCGGACGGAGAAGACTTTCACAAATTCTGGCCCCACGCCCAGCATATCATCGCCAAGGACATCCTCAAGCCCCACGGGATTTACTGGCCGACCATGCTCAAGGCGGCCGGCATTCCGGTGTACCAACACCTGAACGTCCACGGGTACTGGAATGTGGAAGAGAGCAAAATGTCCAAAAGCCTGGGCAACGTGGTGGACCCGCTTCAACTCAAGGACATCTACGGCCTGGATGCCTTTCGGTTCTTTCTCATGCGGGACATGGTTTTCGGTCTCGATTCCGGCTTCAGCGAATCGGGGCTGGTGAACCGCATCAATGCGGACCTGGCCAACGACCTGGGCAATCTTTTCAGCCGGGTGGTCGCCATGACCCACAAATACTTCAATGGGATCATACCCCAAGCCGATCCCGAGGCTGAAAAGGAACTGGCGCAGTTCAAGACCGGGGGGCTGGCCGCCAATGCGGCGGCCGCCGTGGATGAATTCGAGGCGGCCATGGAAACCTTCGCCTTTCATAAAGGACTCATGGCGGTCTGGGAGTTCATCTCTAAAATGAACAAATACATCGATAT